>DATGOE010000204.1:0-3695 GCA_035306365.1 Natronosporangium sp.
GCCGGGCAGCAGGTGGATGGTGGCGCCGAACGGGGTGGGCGTGCCGTCGGGCAGGCACGCGAACCGGGGCAGGTCTCGCAGCGCCAGGTTGACCTTCAGGGTGGTGCCGGTGCGGCGGACCGCGGCCATCCGGGACACCAGCTCGCCCGGCAGGCGGTCGGCGCCGACCAGGTCGATCAGCCGGTACGGGTCGCAGGCGCCCAGCACGACCGGGGCGGCGACCTCCCGCCCGTCGGCCAGGGCCACGCCCTCGACCGCGCCCGCACCCACCCGTACGGCCGCCACCTCGGCACGGGTGACCAGCTGGGCACCGGCGGCCCGGGCGGCGTCGGCGAGCACCCGGGCGACCGTGCCCATGCCGCCCACGGCCACCATCCACGTGCCGTCCGAGCCGGGCAGCCGGCACATGTTGTGGACCAGGAAGTTGTGGCCGGTGCCCGGGTCGTCGGGGCCGGCGTGCACCCCGGTGATGCCGTCGGTGACCGCGTACATGGCCCGCAGCAGCTCGCTACGGAAGCCGAACCGGTCCAGGTAGGCCACCACCGACCCGCGGACCAGGTCGACGAAGGTCTGCCGTAGCTGCGGCCGGACGTACCGCTGCGCGGTCTCCTCCACCGGCAGCGGCTCGGCCAGCCACGCCGGTGCCAGGTCGTCGCGCAGCGCCGCCAGCTCGGCCGCGAGCGCGTCGTCGGCGGCCAGGTCGTCGGCGGAGAAGACCTCCCGCAGCTGCCGGCGGGTCGCCTCGCGGTCGGTGCCGCACCACAGGTACGGCGAGCCGACCGGCCCGGGGGTGGGCAGGAAGTAGTGCGGGTCGCGACGGCGGACCGGGATGTCGACGCCGAGGGTGGCGATCAGCTCCGGCGGCATGAGGCCGAGCAGGTACGAGCCGGTGGAGTGGCCCAGGCCCGGCACCGCCGGGAACGGGTGCTCGGTGCGGGCGGCGCCGCCGGGCACGTCGGCCGCCTCCAGCACCACCACCGCCAGCCCGGCGCGGGCCAGCAGGGTGGCGGCGACCAGTCCATTGTGGCCGGCGCCGACCACGACCACGTCCGCACGCGCCGGCAGCGGGGGATGCTCCATCCGGCCAGTGTAGGCGCCGGCGTAAGGCCATCCGGCCGCGCCAGCCGCCGCCGACGGGTCACCCGTCACCCGCCGGCGCCGAGCGCCGGGGGGAGCACCCACACCAGGGCGGCCGCGGCGACGGCGACGCTGAGCCCCGTGCCGAGCCACCGCAGCCAGGGGTAGGCGCCGACCACCGGTACCGCCGCCCACCGCCGGGCGGCGACCAGCACCGCCGCCGCCGAGACCGCCACCCCGGCCGCCCACACCAGCGGCGGTACGGTGTGCCAGCCGCCCAGCGGGTACGCCAGCGCCGGACCGGCCACCGCCCACACCGCACCGGAGGCGAGCCGGAGCCGGTCGGCGGCCCGGTTTCTGGCCGCGACCAGCAGCAGCGAAGCACCGGTCAGGCTGAACACCACCGTCATCAGGATCACGGGGAGGGCGGCGCGGGGAGGCTCGTCGGTGCCGGAGCCGGTCAGCAGCCGCAGCGCCAGCGCGTCGACGTCCCGGTCGGTGTTGCCCAGCACCACCACACCGCGCCCGGTCGCCGGCTCGTACCCGACGTACGAGCGGAAACCGCCGGTGCCGCCGTTGTGCCAGACCACCGTGCGGCCCGCCACCCGGCTGGTGAACCAGCCGTACCCGACCCGGCGGTCCGCGCGCTCGGCGTACCGCGGTCGGGCGGCGTCGGCGCCGGGGGCGGTGCCGTCCAGCATCGCCACCACCAGCCGGGACAGGTCCCGCGCCGTGGACCAGAGCCCGGCGCCGGCCGGGGCGTAGCCGGACGCCTGCCATGGCGCGACCGTCCGGCCGGCGGCGGTGGCCGGTTCGGCGTGGCCGGCGGGCAGGGCCGCGCCGTCCAGGTGCAGGCCGGTGCTGGTCATCCGCAGCGGTCGCAGGATCCGCTCGGCCAGCAGCCGCGGGTACGGCGTACCGGTGCGGGCCGCCAGGGCGTGGCCGAGGACGGCGAACCCGTAGTTGCTGTACCTGACCGGCGGCTCGCTGGCCGTCCCCGCCGGCGCGTCGGCGAGGGAGGCGTGCAGCCAGGCGGTGTCCTGGCCGGCGTACGGGTCGCGGCCGCTGGCGTCCCGTAGGACCATCGCCGGCAGGTCGGTCACCGCGCGGTAGCGCACGCCCGGCAGGCCGGAGCGGTGGCTGGCCAGCTCGTCCAGGGTGACCCGGCCCAGCTCGTCGCTGAGCCGCACGTGCGGCAGCAGGTCCCGCAACGGCTGGTCGACGGCGACCGTCCCGTCCCCGGCCAGCTCGACCAGCAGCATGGCGGTCAGCGGCTTGCCGATCGACCCGATCTCGAACGCGGTGTCCTCATCGACCGGTCGGCCGCCCGGCCCCGCCTCACCCAGCCCGGCGTACCGCACCGTGCCGGCGTCGACCACCGCCACGGCCAGCCCTCGGTAGCCGGTCGGGTCGCCGACAGCGTCGCGGACCTGGGCGGCCAGCGCCGGGTCGCCGGTGGTGGCGGCGCCGAGCGTGGCGGGCTGCGGCCCGGCGAGCCACCCCACCGCACCGGCGAGCAGCCCCACGGCGGTGAGCAATCCGATCCACCGGTGGCGCCCGATCCACCGGCTGCTCCCGGACTCAGGCACCACGCCAGCAGACGCGGACCCGCCGACGCCAGGTGGCGAGCACGTCCTCCCGTCCCTCCACCGTGATCTCGTCGCCCCGGTTCCACAGCCCGAGGTAGAGCTGCACGGCGGTGCCGCGCCACGTGGCGTCGGCCGGGCCGTCCTGCCCGACCGTGGTTGACATCGCGGCGTCGCCGATCCGCACCGTCCAGGCGTGCCCGGTGTCGTCGGTGCGGACGTGGACGACGACCGGCTCGATGGAATTGGCCTTGCTACCGCGGGTGATGAACCCGCACAGCAGCTCGTCGACGCCGTCGGCGGCCAGGGCAGGCTCGATCGCGACGTCCTTCTCGGTAGGCCACCGCCCGAGCCCGGCGGCGACCGCGTCGACGCCGTGGATGGCGGTCTCGTGCGCCTGCCGGCGGGTCCAGAAGTGGCGTGGCGGCGGCGCGTCCCTCAGGAACGTGCTCGCCTCGGCGTCGGGCGGAGTGGCACGGATCGTGTCGACCAGCGCCGCCACCCCGTCGGAGAACCACGCCAGCAGGTCCGGCGCGGCCGCCGCCTCCGCGGTGGAGTCGTCGGTGCGGTGGGCGCGGTCGCGGCGCAGCTGGGCGGCGGCCCAGCGGTGGACCATGCCCTGGTGGGTCACCAGCGCGCGGACGTCCCAGCGGGGGCAGGTGGGCACCCGGGCGTCCAGGCCGGCCGCGGCGGCGTCGCGCAGCGCCGCGCCGGCCCGCACCAGCGCGGCGAGGTGCTGCCCGAGGTCGAGGTGCATCGGCATGGCGGCAGTGTAGTGAGGGGCTCTGACACCGCACCGCCGGGCACCCGTCCGGCCCGCGGTGCCGGATCACTAGAGTGAGTACCGCTCGGTAGCCGGCCAGTTCACCGGGGCGGTAGTCGGCCAGTTCACGGGGGTGCCGTGTTCGCGTGGTGGGGACCGCGGGTGGTGCGGTGGCGCTGGTGGGTGCTCGCCGCCGGACTGGCGTTGCTGGCCGCCGGCGCCACCTGGGGCGCCGGGATGTTCGGCAACCTGAGCGGCGGCGGGTTCGA
>DATGOE010000205.1:0-8002 GCA_035306365.1 Natronosporangium sp.
CTGGCCGCGCAGCGGGTGCCCTGGGGCAACATGTACGAGTTCCTCCTGTCCGCCACGCTCATCGGCGCGATCGCCTGGCTGGTGGTGCGGTTCCGCCACCCGGCCGCCCGCCACCTCGGGCTCTACGTGAGCCTGGCGAACCTGGTCCTGCTGGGCCTGGCGGGCATGGTGCTGTACGTGCCGGTCGGGCCGCTGGTGCCGGCTCTGGACTCGTACTGGCTGCTCATCCACGTGGCGGCCGCGGCCACCGCCACCGGCATCTTCCTGGTGGGCTTCGTCACCGCGGTCATGTACCTCATCCGGGCCGGCCACGACCGGCAACGCACCCGGTTCCCGTACCCGCTGGGCGCGCGGATGCCCGCCGCCGCCACCCTGGAGCGGCTGACCTTCCGCGTGCACACGTTCGCGTTCCCGATCTGGACCTTCGCGGTGATCGCCGGCGCGATCTGGGCGGAGGCGGCCTGGGGACGCTACTGGGACTGGGATCCCAAGGAGGTGTGGTCGTTCATCTCCTGGATCGTGTACGCGGCGTACCTGCACGCGCGCGCCACTCCGCACGTGCGGCGCACCACCGCCGCCTGGCTCGCCGTGGTCGGCTTCCTCACGATGCTGATGAACCTGTTCGGCGTCAACTTCTTCTTCACGGGTCTGCACTCGTACGCGGGCTGACGTCGCCCGGCCGCACGCGCTGCGGACCCGGCCGCCCGCCGTCCGGGAAGCGGTCGGTCCGGCCCTCGCCGGCGAGGGTGGCCAGGGTGACCGGCTGCGCCACCGGCCGGCGGGCGAACGTCTCCAGGTCGGCCGGGCCGAGGTCCCGGCCGCACAGGTGGGCGGTGAGCGCCGCGGTCGCGTGCCCGCACACCCGCCCCTGGCACCACCCCATCCCGGTCCGGCACAGCCCCTTGACCGCCCGCCCGGTGGTGGCGCGCAGCTGCGTCACCGCCGCCCGCACCGCCGCGTACGGCACCTCCTCGCACCGGCACACCGGAGTGCGGTCGTCCAGCCACGACACCCAGCCCGCCGGCGGCGCGTGGACCTGGTGCATGAGCGCGGCGAACCTGCGCTCCGCCGACCGGCGCGACAGCAGCCGGGACAGCTCCAGCTCGGTGAACGGCGAGGGTCGGCCACACGCGAGCGCCACCACCGCCGCGACCAGCCGGCCCTCCACCAGGGCGAGGCTGGCCCCGCCCACGCCGGTCACCTCACCGGCGGCGAAGACGCCGGCCACCGAGGTACGCCCGGCCAGGTCCGCCTCCAGCACGAGGTTGCCATCCACGTCCAGGCGGGTCGCGCACCCCAGCGCCAGCGGCAGCTCGATCTGCGGGGTGAACCCGTACCCGATGGCCAGCGCGTCGCAGGCGACGGTGCGGGCCGAGCCGGCCACCGGCCGGCCGTGGCGGTCCAGGCGCGCCACCTCGACCTCGCTGACCGCCCCGGTCCCCCGCGCGGCGACGACCGCGTGCCGGGTGCGGTACGGCACCCCGCGCCGGGCCAGCCGCGCCAGGTAACCGGCCGCCTCCCGCAGCCGGGCCGCCGTGAGCACCCAGGGCCGGTACAGGTACCGCCAGGGGTTGCCGGCCTCGTACACGCCGACCACCTGCACCCCGGCCGACAGCAGCCCCACCGCCACCGGCAGCAGGAACGGTCCGGCACCGGCCACCACCACCCGCCGCCCCACCGGTACGCCGGACCCCTTCAGCAGCGCCTGTGCGGCGCCCGGGGTGACGACGCCGGGCAGGTCCCACCCGGGGAACGGCAGCGACCGGTCGTGGGTGCCGGTGGCGAACAGGACGTGCCGCGCGACCACCGGCGCCATGCCCTCGACGTGCAGCACGAACCCGGGCGGGTCGGCCTCGGCGGCCCACACCGCCGCCCCGGCGTGGTAGTCGACGTCCGAGTCCAGCAGCGCGGCCCGCAGGGTGGCGAAGACCGACCAGGCGCGGTGCCCCGCACCGGAGCTGTCCCGGTGGCGCCAGAACTGTCCACCCAGGTGCGGTGCCGCATCCAGCAGGGCGACCCGGCAGCCGGCCTGCGCCGCGGTGACCGCGGCGGCGAGCCCGGCCGGCCCGGCGCCCACGACCGCCAGGTCATACGTCATCGCCCACCCCCACCTGGGTGGTGACCCGCATGCCGGCCCGGGCCGGGGCCAGGCACGCCCGCACGTTGCGGGTGCCGTCGATGGTGACCAGGCAGTCGAAACAGACGCCGATACCGCAGAACAGACCCCGCGGGGCGCCGGTGACGCGGGTGGTCCGCCACGACCGCACGCCGGCGGCCCACAGCGCGGCGGCGACGGTCTGCCCGGGTGCCGCCGGGACCGGCCGGCCGTCGAACTGGAACGTGAACGTGGGTGCCGGCGGCCCGGGTCGCCGCCTCCGGCTCCGGCCGCTCACCGGAACCTCGCCGGGGAGAACGGCGCCGGGTCCACCGCCGGCGCGCCACCGGTGATCATCGCCGCGATCATCGCCCCGGTCGCCGGCGCCAGTCCGATGCCCGCGCCCTCGTGCCCGCACGCGTGCCACAGCCCGGGCATCCGCGGGTCGGGTCCGATCACCGGCAGGTGGTCGGGGGTGTACGGCCGGAAGCCGTGGAAGGCCCGCAGGACCCGCACCCGGGCCAGGAACGGGAACAGCGCCACCGCCTGCGCCGCCAGGCGGCGCAGCACCGGGACGGGGTACGCGTCGTCGAATCCCCGCCGCTCCCGGGACGAGCCGATGAGGACGGTGCCGGCGCGGGTGCACTCGATCACCGCCGCGGTCTGCACGCCCGGGTCGTCGCTGGCCACGGCGTCGGCGTACCCGGCGGTGTAGACCTTGTGCCGGATGGGCGCCGGCTCCCGGGCGCCCCGCAGCGGTTCGGTGACGAGGATGAACCCGCGCCGCGGCTCGATCGGCAGCCGGGTGCCCGCCTGCGCGGCCAGGTCCGCGCCGGCCACGCCGGTGGCGTTGACGACCGCGGCGGCCGGCACCACCGTGCCGTCGGCGGTCCGGACGCCGGTGACCTCGCCGGACGGTCCGGTCCGCAGCTCGCGGACCTCCGTACCGGTGCGCACCTCGACCCCCTTGAGCAGGTAGGCGGTCGCGAGCATGGGCTGCACCTGGGCGTCCTGCGGGAAGAACGCCCCGCCGGCGAGCCCGCTGGCCAGCCTGGGCTCCACCTGGGACAGCTGGTCGGCGGACAGCTCGGTGGCGACCACGCCGGCGGCGCGCTGCCGCTCGACCAGGCGGTGCACCCGGTCGAGGTCGGACGGGGACTCCGCCACCACCAGGCCCCCCTTGGGCTCCCACTCGATCGCGGCCGGGCCCAGCTCGCCCGCCACGTCCTGCCACAGCCGGCGCGACCACAGGGCCAGCTCCAGCACGGGGCCGGGTGGCTTGTCGGACACGAGGATGTTGCCCTCCCCGGCGCTGCTCGTGCCGCCGGCCACCGTGTCCCGCTCCAGCACCGTCACCTCGACCCCGGCCCGGGCGAGGTACCAGGCGCAGGCGGCACCCACGATGCCGGCACCGACCACCACGACCCCCGTCATGCGCCGCCCCCCGCCACCGTCACCGCCGCACGCCCGCGGGTGACGGGTCCGCCGAGTCGTGCCCTCCCTCGGTGCCAGTGTCGGCCGCGGGCTGCACGTGCCGCCACCCCATGTCAACCTCCGGCCGCGGACACGGCGGCGGGTGCGCCGCCGCGCTGGGCGGGCGGGGTGGGGTGGGGCAGGATCCGGGGGCTGAGCGCCCGCGCGACCGCCTCCCGCACGGCCGCCTCGGCCGCCGGGTCCAGCGGTGCCCGCGGCGGGCGGCACGGACCGCCGTACCGGCCCACCTCCTCCATGGCGAGCTTGAAGACCTGCACGAACTCCGTGCGCGAGTCCCAGCGCAGCAGCGGGTGCAGGGCCCGGTAGAGGGGCAGCGCCGTGGCGACGTCGCCGGCGCACGCCGCCCGCCACAGCGCCACGGACCGCCGGGGCAGCGCGTTGGGGACGCCCGCGACCCAGCCGACCGCGCCGGCCAGCGCCATCTCCAGCACGACGTCGTCGGAGCCGGCGAACAGGTCCAGTCCGGGCACGCGTTCGGCGATCTCGTACGCCCGGCGGACGTCGCCGCTGAACTCCTTGACCGCCACGATGAGCCCTTCCCCGTACAGCCGCTCCAGCAGCGCGGGAGTGAGGTCCACCTTGGTGTCGATCGGGTTGTTGTAGGCCATGACCGGAAGCCCCACCGCCGCGACCGCCCGGAAGTGCGCGACTACCGCGTCCCGATCGGCCCGGTACCCGTTGGGGGGTAGCAGCATCACCGCCGGGCACCCGGCCTCGGCGGCCTGCTGCGCCCACCGGGCCGCCTCGCGCGCCCCGTACGCCGAGACCCCGGGCACCACCGCGAAGCCGGGTGGCGCGGCGGCGACGGCGGTCTCCACCACCGCGGCGCGTTCAGCGGGTTCGAGCACCTGGTATTCGCCGAGGGACCCGTTGGGCACCACCCCGTCACAGCCGTTGTCGGCCAGCCAGCGCACGTGTTCGGCGTAGCGGTCCAGGTCGACGGACAGGTCCTCGCGGTAGGGAAGTGCGGTCGCGACCAACAGGCCACGAAGCTCCATCCCTGCACAGTAGTGGCCCCGCGGTCGCCCCACCAGGTACCGCGGTGGCACGCCGCTGTCGCGTGTGTCCATCCGCCGAACGGGCACCCGGGGATGCCGACCAGGAGTGCCGGTGTGGAGAGCCGGCGGAGGTCGGAAATATTGTTACCGAAAAGTAATCAACTACGGAGCGTCGCGTGTGGCGGGTATCCGGCCGTCGCTTTGGACTGGTCTGCCCGTGTATTTCCACCAACGCCGTTGCTGCACGTCACTCTCCGTGATTAGCGGTCGATGAAGTCTAGCTACTGCTGAGTAGCAAGAGGTCTTGTGGGACGGATCACCTCGGGCAAGCATCATCTCGCCGGGAGGTACGCCCGGCGCAGTCCCTCGGATCCGACCACGCCGCCCATCGGGCGATGGGCCGTACACCCCCGGAAGGGAGGAGTCTGTGAGGAATCCGGACGGCAGCCTGGTGCTCGGCCGCACCAGGTGGCGCCGGTTCACCCTGGCCGTGGTGCCGGCCGCGGCCGCCGTCGGTGCCCTGATGTTCGGGGTGATGGCGGGTGCGTTCCTGCCGCAGTTCACCGTCTCCGGCCAGCAGTTCAAGGTCTCCGCCGACCGGCTGGAGGGGACCGGGTTCAGCCAGTTCCCCGGCTTCGACCAGACCGCCGACGGCACCAACCTGCCGGTGGCGCGCTCGGTCATCGACCACGCTGAGCTGACCAACCTCTGCCAATCGGTACGTCTGGACCTAGGTCCCCTGCTGCCGGTTCTCTTCCCCGGCGTTGACGCCCTCGTGCTGCGCATCGAAGCCGGGGGCGGGGGCACCCCGGCCGAGGCCAACGACCTGGTTATCGGCCTGACCGAGCTGAGCGGTGACGCCGAGTTCACCAACATCCAGATCGGTAACGACGCCGGTGAACTCAGCGGCGAGGCGCTCTTCCAAGGCCAGCCCGGCCAGCGCGCCGACGCCATCACCATCAACAACCTGCAACAGCTCTCGTACTCGACCACCGCTGGGTCGTTCAAGCTGACCGGCCTGAGCCTACGGGTGATCGCCAGCACGCCGAGCGAACCCGACGGCGAGTGCTTCTGATCCAGGTGCGGCCCGCGGGGACTCGCTCCCCGCGGGCCTTCCACCGCCCACACATAAGAGAGGGGTGCAGGTGACCCGCCGCGTCTTCCACACGGTGTGGCGTGGGCTCCGCCGCGGTCGCAAACGGTTCAAGCTGTGGCGGCGCGGCCGTCCCTTCTGGGGCGGCCTGCTGCTGATCCTGGCCGGTCTAGAGCTGTGGTCCAGCCCCACCCTCAACCCGTTGAGCTTCGAGATCAGCTTCGGCCCACAAGGCTTCCTGGCGGTCCTCCTGCCGGTGCTGCTGGTGCTTTGCGGGCTGCTGGCCTGGATCACTCCCCAGTACCGGTACTTCTACGGGATCGTCGGGCTGATCACGGCGGTCTACTCGTTCCTAGGCCTCAATCTCGGCGGCTGGCTTATCGGCATGCTGCTCGGGATCATCGGCGGCTCCCTGGTGGTCGCCTGGACCCCGATCACGCCACCGTCGCCCGCTCCGGCCTCGCCGGAGCCTGCCGGCGAGGAGACCGGGCCCGCCGACCCGGATGCCCCGACGCTGGCCGACGAACTACTAGAGCCGGAGCAACCGACCGTTCCCCAGCAGACCGGTCCGCTCCCCGACCAGACCGGTCCACTCACCGACCAGACACCGGGTCCCGACCAGATCCCGCCGGTGCAGGCCCCGCGCCAACCGCCACGCACGTTCGTGGTGGTCGCGCTCCCGGTGCTGCTGATCGGCGCCACCGCCGTCCCGCTGCTCGCCGCGGCGCAGGAGGCGGGGTGCGAGCCGCAGGCCGACACCCTGGCCGCAACCGCCACGGCCGCTCCAGAACCCACGGTCAACGACACGGGCGGCGACGACAGGACGCTGCTCGTCCGCATCGTCGACGTGCTGTTCGGCTGGCTGGACGACGGCTCCGACGATAGCGCCGCCACCGCGCAGGCCGCACCGGAACCGTCGCCCGGACCGACGCCGCCACCCGACGAGCCGTGCCCCGAACCGACGGCTCCACCCACCGCCGGTCCGTCCCCGGAGCCGGAGCCCAGCGACGTGCCGTCACCGGAGCCCAGCGACGCGCCGTCGCCGGAACCGACCGACGCCCCTACCGACGGACCGCCCGCCTCGGACGGTCCCAGCCCCAGTCCCGAACCGAGCCTGACCCCACCCCCGGAGGTGCCGGTCCCGCCTGGCCACCCCCTGGTCTCCTCGGACCCTTCCCTGCTCACCGCCGGCCGGCTCAACCTGGACGGCTTCGTGTTCGAGGGGATCGCTGAGCTGCCGACCGCGGAGGGGTCGATCGTCACCCTCAAGTTCCGGTTCGACCGCGCGGTGAACATCAACTTCACGATGGTCAGCAACCGGCGCTCCGACCCGGTGACCATCGCCGCCGACAGGCTCACCCTCAGCGGCGATGTCGAGTTCTACGCCAGCAGGTTCCAAGGTCGCGCCCTCGGCCTCATCCCCATAACGCTGGACGCGCAGGACCCCGGCCTGCTCGAGCAGCTGCTGGAGCTCGTCGACCTGCCGCTGCCCCTCTTCTTCACCGACGTCGAGCAGGAGCTGGTCTTCACCCACGGCGCGACCCTGACCGCCTCCGGCTTCCGGCAAGCCTGACACCTCCGCGGGCGGACGCGCAGGCGTCACCGCGGCGGGACGAGCGCACGCGTACCGGTGGCGGGCGTCGGCTAGCGTTCCGACGATGCGCTGGGAGCCGGACGGGTGGTGGTACGCCGCAACTGGCGCGGCGGCCGGATCACCATGGTCAACGTGACGGTGGTGGCGGCCGACGACGACCCCGGACTGCGCCTGTGGAACCCGGTGGGAGCACCGTGGTGCCGGATCGTGGCCGCGGACGGTCGCACGCACCACGACGCCACCATCGACCAGCTCGGGGACGACGCGCGGTTGGTGCCGCTGACCTGGCGGGACAACCCCGGCCTGTTCTGGTTCCCGGAAGGCGAGGCGTTCTCGGTGTGGTGGCTCTGGCACGCGGCCTCAGGGCGGTTCGTGGGGTGGAAGGGCGACCTGCAGGAGCCGGTGGTGCGGTGGGACGACGGGCTTCTCGCCGGAGTGGACACCGCCGACCAGGCGCTCGACGTGATGGTCGAGCCCGACCGGAGCTGGTGGTGGAAGGACGAAGCGGAGTTCGCCGACAAGACCGGTCATCCACTCTACTGGAGCGAGTCCCAGGCACGGGCGGTCCGCGGCGTCGGGCAGCGCCTGGCCGCGCTGGCCGAGGCGGGGAAGTTTCCGTTCGACGGGACCTGGTGCGACTTCCGGCCCGGCCCTGCCTGGAGGGTGCCGGACCGGTTGCCGACGGGGTGGGACCAGCCCCGCGCCACGCCCGCCCCGCGCCACGCCCG
>DATGOE010000206.1:0-74207 GCA_035306365.1 Natronosporangium sp.
CTCTCCGGGTTCCCCGAGTGGCTGCCGGCGCAGCGGATCGTCGAGCAGCGGATCGTGGACAGCGTCCGGCGCACCTTCGAGCTGCACGGCTTCACCCCGCTGGAGACGCGCGCGGTCGAGCCCCTGGACCAGCTCCTGCGCCAGGGGGAGACCTCCAAGGAGATCTACGTGCTGCGGCGGCTGCAGGCCGACGCCGCCGACCCCAGCGACTCGGGGCTGGGCCTGCACTTCGACCTGACCGTGCCGTTCGCCCGGTACGTGCTGGAACACGCCGGCCGGCTGGCGTTCCCGTTCCGCCGCTACCAGATCCAGAAGGCCTGGCGGGGCGAGCGGCCGCAGGAGGGCAGGTACCGGGAGTTCCTGCAGGCGGACATCGACGTGGTGGACCGGGACACGTTGCCGCTGCACCACGACGTGGACGTGGTGCTCGCCGCCGCGGACGCCCTGTCGTCCCTGCCGGTGCCGGCGGTGACGGCCCGCACCAACAACCGGAAGGTGTGCGAGGGGTTCTACCGCGGCGTCGGCGTGAAGGACCCACCGGCGGCCCTGCGGGCGGTGGACAAGCTCGACAAGATCGGACCCGACCGGGTCGCCGACCTGCTGGTCGAGACCGCCGGCGCCACCCCGGCGCAGGCCCGGGCGTGCCTGGCCCTGGGCGAGATCGCCGCACCGGACCTGTCGTTCGTGGACCGGGTCCGCGCCCTGGGCGTGACCGACCCGCTGCTGGACGAGGGCCTGGCCGAGCTGGCCGCGGTGGTCGAGACCTGTGGCGAGCATGTGCCCGGCACCGTGGTCGCCGACCTCAGCATCGCCCGCGGGCTGGACTACTACACCGGCACCGTGTACGAGCTGCGGATGCCCGGCACCGCCCTGTCCATCGGCGGCGGGGGCAGGTACGACAACCTCGCCAGCGCCGGCGACGTCCGCTACCCCGGGGTCGGCATCTCGATCGGCATCACCCGGTTGCTGGGTCTGCTGTTCGGTCGCGGCGTGCTGTCCGCCTCCCGCCCGGTGCCGACGTGCGTGCTGGTGGCGGTCGCCGACGAGCGGGCGCGGCCGGCGGCGGTGCGGACCGCCACCGCCCTACGCCGCCGCGGCATCCCCACCGAGGTCTCGCCGACCGCCGCCCGCTACGGCAAGCAGATCCGGTACGCCGACCGCCGCGGCATCCCGTACGTCTGGTTCCCCGGCGAGGACGGGGACGAGGTCAAGGACATCCGCAGCGGCGAGCAGGTCCCCGCCGACCCGCAGGCCTGGACGCCGCCGGCCGGCGACCTGCACCCGGTGGTCACGGCAACCGCCGGTGACGCCGCCGGGACCGGTGGCGCCGACGCGTGACCTGCACCGGTCACCAGCCTCTCCCGCGGCTGCCACCGGCCGTCGACGCTGGTCGCCGCCACGCCCGCCCGTACGCTGGTTGGGGTCGCCCGCAGGCCGGTACGGTGTTGCAGGCGACGCCGGGCATCCGCTGCGAGGGAGAGCATCCGTGATCCGAACCCACGAGGCCGGTACGCTGCGCGCGGCGCACGCCGGCCAGACCGTCACGCTCGCCGGCTGGGTGGCCCGCCGCCGGGATCACGGCGGGGTCACCTTCGTCGACCTGCGCGACGCCTCCGGGGTCGTGCAGGTGGTGCTGCGGCAGTCGCCGGACGCGCACGCGCTGCGCAACGAGTTCTGCGTCGCCGTCACCGGCCAGGTGCGCCGGCGGCCGGAGGGCAACGAGAACCCGGACCTGGCCACCGGCGAGATCGAGGTGGTCGCCGACGGGGTGGAGGTCCTCGCCGAGAGCGCGCCGCTGCCGCTGCCGGTCGACGACCATGTCGAGGCCGGCGACGAGGTGAGGCTGCGCTACCGGTACCTGGACCTGCGCCGCTCCGGCCCGGCGCGGGCGCTGCGGCTGCGCTCGCAGGCCAACCGGATCGCGCGGCGGGTGCTGGAGCAGCGGGACTTCGTGGAGGTGGAGACGCCGACCCTGACCCGGTCCACCCCGGAGGGGGCGCGCGACTTCCTGGTGCCGGTGCGGCTGCAGCCGGGCACGTGGTACGCGTTGCCGCAGTCCCCGCAGCTGTTCAAGCAGCTGCTCATGGTCGCCGGGCTGGAACGCTACTTCCAGTTCGCCCGCTGCTACCGGGACGAGGACTTCCGGGCCGACCGCCAGCCGGAGTTCACCCAGCTGGACCTTGAGATGTCCTTCGTGGAGCCCGACGACGTGATCGGGCTCTCCGAGCGGATCATCGCGGAGCTGTGGCGGGAGCTGGCCGGTCACGAGCTGCCGCTGCCGCTGCCGCGGATCAGCTGGCGGGAGGCGATGGACCGGTACGGCTCCGACAAGCCGGACCTGCGGTACGGGGTGGAGCTGACCGACCTGACCGACTACCTGCGGGGCACCGGGTTCCGGGTCTTCTCGTCCGCGATCGACGCGGGTGGTTACGTGGGTGCGGTGGTGATGCCCGGCGGGGCGTCGCAGACCCGCCGGGAGCTGGACGCCTGGCAGGACTGGGCCCGTGCCCGGGGTGCCCGGGGGCTGGCGTACGTACTGCTGGACGCGCAGACCGGCCAGCCGCGCGGGCCGGTGGCCAAGAACCTCTCCGACACCCACCTCGCCGGCCTGGCGGACGCGGTCGGCGCCAAGCCCGGCGACGCGGTGTTCTTCGCCGCCTCGGAGAATCGGCGCGAGGCGCAGGAGCTGCTGGGCGCCGCCCGGGTGGAGATCGCCGCCCGGTGTGGTCTGGTCGACCCGCAGGCGTGGTCGTTCTGCTGGGTGGTGGAGGCGCCCCTGTTCGAGCCCGACGAGGACGGCGGCTGGACCTCGGTGCACCATCCGTTCACCGCTCCGACCGCCGAGTGGCTCGACCGGTTCGAGCACGCCCCGGGTGAGGCGCTCGCCGAGGCCTACGACCTGGTGTGCAACGGCAACGAGATCGGCGGCGGCTCCATCCGCATCCACCGCGCCGACGTGCAACGCCGGGTGTTCGACGTGCTGGGCATCACACCGCAGGAGGCGAACGAGAAGTTCGGGTTCCTGCTGGAGGCGTTCCGGTACGGCCCGCCACCGCACGGCGGCATCGCGTTCGGCTGGGACCGGATCTGCGCCCTGCTGGCCGGTGTCGACTCGATCCGCGAGGTCATCGCCTTCCCGAAGACCCGGGGTGGGCTGGACCCGCTCACCGGGGCGCCGACGCCGATCACGGCACAGCAGCGCGCCGAGGCCGGGGTCGACGCCCGGCCGAGGGTGGCCGACGAGCGGCCGCCGGAACGGTAGGGTGACCGGAGCCGATCCACCCCGGAGGTGCCGACCATGTTCGCGATCGTCGCTGCCGTGCTCTTCGGCCTGGCGCTGCTCCTGGAGCTCATCGACGAGCGGTTCGGCGTCATCACCGTCGAGACGCTCGTCCTGGCCGGCCTGCTGTGCCTCGCCCTGCACCTCATGCCGCGCCGTGGCCGGTGGTGGCGGCGTTGACCGCGCGACCGCTGCCGGCGGGGCGGGGTGAGGACGCGTCCTGACCTCGCGCCACCGTGGCGACGCCCCGGTTGTCCACAGCGGTACCCGTGGCGACTGTCGCTCATGGCCGGCGGTCGCTAGGCTGACGCCACGCTCGGGCCGCGGCCGCAATCTCGGCCGGCCCGCGCGGTCACGGATCACCTCACGGGGCACAGGGGAGGCGAGGATGTCGACAGCGGAAGCGACCCAGGTACGGGAGCGGCTGGAGACCCTGGTGGAGCAGGTGGAGCGGGACCACCAAGTGGTCACCACCTTCTCCGTTCGGCTCACCGAGCTCGCCCGGGCGACCAGGGACCTGGCCGGGGCCGTCGAGAGCGGGTTCGCCCGGGTCGATGAGCGGTTCAACCGGGTCGATGAGCGGTTCGCTCGGATCGACGAGCGGTTCGCCCGGGTCGACGAGCGGTTCGCTCAGATCGATGAGCGGTTCGCCCAGGTCGACCGTCGGTTCGACCGGATCGAGAAGGAGCTCGGCCTCCTGCACGACGGCGTCCGGCGGATCGACGCGAGGATGGAACAGCTCGTCGGCTACATCATCCGGCAGGAGCAGGGGATCATCCGGCAGGAGCAGGGCGACGACGCGCGCGACCACCCAGGCACCTGACCGGGAGCCCCCGGCCAGGCCCACCGCGAAGCGGCCGGCCGGGGGCTCCCGGCCGTCGGGTCGCCACCGCCACGCCCCCGGTGCCGGTGGCGGCCGTGGCCGACCCGATATCGTCGGGTCGATGGAGCACGAGGCGCTCTTCGCCGTGCCGGGAGCCACCGGTTCGGCCGGTGGGTTCGAACCCCCGGCGGCCGACGCCCCGCTGCCGGTGCGGATGCGCCCGACCGACCTGGACGAGCTGGTCGGGCAGGAGCACCTGCTGGCCCCCGGGGCTCCCCTGCGGCAGCTCGTGAGCGGGCCCAACCCGCCGTCGGTCATCCTGTGGGGCCCCGCCGGCAGCGGCAAGACCACCATCGCCCACCTCGTGGCCCGCGCCACCGACCGGGTGTTCGTGGCGATGTCCGCCCTCAGCGCCGGCGTCAAGGACGTCCGGTCGGTCATCGACGCCGCGCGTGCGCGCCGCCGGTCCGGCGGCCCGCCGACCGTGCTGTTCATCGACGAGGTGCACCGGTTCAGCCGTACCCAGCAGGACTCGCTGCTCTCGGCGGTCGAGGACCGCACCGTCACCCTGCTGGCGGCCACGACGGAGAACCCGTACTTCTCGGTGATCTCGCCGCTGCTGTCCCGGTGCGTCCTGCTCACCCTGCACCCGCTCGGGGACGACGACCTCCGCACCCTGGTGGCGCGTGCCCTGCGGGACCCCCGCGGGTTGGGCGGCACGGTGGCGCTGGACGACGACGCCGCCGACCACCTCGTCCGGCTCGCCGCCGGGGACGCCCGCAAGGCACTCACCGCGCTGGAGGCGGCGGCCGGGGCGGCGGCCGCGGCGGGCACGAACCGGATCGACCTGAAGATCGCCGAGCGGGCCGTCGACGTGGCGGCGGTGCGGTACGACCGGGAGGGCGACGCCCACTACGACGTCGCCAGCGCGCTCATCAAGAGCATGCGCGGGTCTGATGTGGATGCCGCCGTGCACTACCTGGCCCGGATGATCGTCGCGGGGGAGGACCCCCGGTTCATCGCCCGGCGACTGATCATCTTCGCCAGCGAGGATGTGGGCCTGGCCGACCCGACCGCCCTGCAGGTCGCCGTGGCCGCGGCCCGCGCGGTCGAGCAGGTGGGCATGCCCGAGGCCCAGCTCAACCTCGCACACGCGGTGATCCACCTCGCCACCGCCCCCAAGTCCAACTCCGCCACGACCGCCATCACCGCCGCCATCGCGGACGTGCGGGCCGGCCGGGGCGGCCCGGTGCCCCCGCACCTGCGCGACGCCCACTACCCGGGGGCGCGCCGGCTCGGCCACGGGACCGGGTACGTGTACCCTCACGATCACCCCACCGGTGTGGTGGCGGCCCAGTACCCACCGGACGACCTGGTCGGCGTCGACTACTACCACCCGACGACCCGTGGGGCCGAACAGGAGATCGCCGCCCGGTTGCCGAGGTTGCGGCGCCTGGTGCGGGGTGACCCGACGGTGGCGGGAGAGGAGGCGCGGTGAGCCGCGGCGACGACGGCGAGGAGGCCGGTCGCGGCCGGTTCCGGCGGTCCCGCCGGCAGGAGCAGCCGGACGAGGACGACTTCGGGTGGCTCGCGGACCTGCGCAGCGCCAAGGAGGAGCGCGCGGCGATCGGGCCGGGAAGGCCGGTCGACGAGCCCCGCCGGCCCGTCCGCCCGGTCAGCCCGCCCGGTGACGAGGGATCAACGCCGGTGCCGCCACGGACGCCGGTGCCGCCGCGGTCACCGACCGGTCGACGCCCGGTGGAGCCGCCCCCGGCGGTACGGCCACCCGACCGGCGCCAGGGCCCGCCGGGGGACTCCGCGCGCCGCGTCGGCCCGCGGGCGGGCGCGCCCCACGAGCCCGACCCGGCGGGTGATCCGGGTGCCTCCCGTCCCGAGCGGCCGACCGGCCTGCGAGCACGCCTGGGCGCGGTACGGGAGCGGCTGGGCCTGCGTCCGGCCAGCGCCCCGCCGGTCTCCCCGCCGGGCAGCGGTGCCGCGGGTGGGCCGCCCGGCGGACGGGTGCCGACCTCGCCCATCCCGCCGGCCGGGTCGCCCGGCTCACCGGTGACCGACCGCCGCACCGGCGGCCGGCGACGGCGGCCCGACGCGGAGGTGGAGCGTCCGGCGCGTGCCGCCGGGCCGCCGCCCGGCCGGCGGCCGGCGGGCACGCCGACCCAGACGTTCGTGCCGCCGCCCCCGTCGACCGGCGGCCGCGGACACCCCGGTCCGGTCGCCGGGCCCGCGCCGGGCGGCCGCCGGCCGGTGGGACCGGCGGGGCCGGACACCGGGTCGGGCCGGGTGGTACCGCCGCGGTCCCACGAGGGCGCGCCCCCGGTGACCCCGCCCCGCCCGACCGCCGCACCGGCGTCCCCGCCGCCGGGGGGTCCGCCGCACCGTCCCCCGCCACCGCCGGTTCCCGGTCCGCCGCAGCGGCCCGGCAGGCCGTCCGCCCCGCTCGGCCCGCGCGGCCCGGTCCGGCCCCCGAGCGGTGGTGCGCCGGTGCCCGGCGGCAGGCAGGGCGGTGGGGCCGGAAGCCGTCCCGGTGCCGGCGGACACGCCCGGCCACCCGTGCCCGACCCGGTGGGGACCGCGCCGCTGCCGCGGCTGGGACCGCCTGGCGCGGGGCCCGGGCCGGCCACGGGCAGCCAGCCGGTGGTGGGCGCCCGGGGCCGGTGGCGGGGCGCCCGCTCCGAGCTGCGCCGTCAGCTGCGCGAGCACAAGCGGGTACGGGCGACGGCGATGGCGATGGTGATCGCGCTCCTGGTGGGTGCCCCGCTGATCCACCTCGGCATCCAGACCGCCGCCCGGGACCCGGTCCTGAACTCCCTGGCCGCGCTGCCGGTGCCCGAGTGGGCCGCCGAGTCGCCGGAGGACCGGATCATCGGCGGCAGCCGGTGGTGCCTCATGGACTGCCGGTTCCGGGAGCGCCGGCTGGTCTCGCAGCGAGGGCCGGACGAGACGTACGAGGTCTACCGGACCGCGCTCCTGGCCGCGGGCTGGGTGCCGTGGCAGGTGGAGGGCTGCCCGCTGGTGGAGGTCGACGGCCACTACACCTGCTGGACCCGCGACGAGTACACCCTGGACCTGTGGGTCCACGTGCCGGCGTGCGCCCTCGACCCGCGCAAGCTGCGCCCCGACGTACCGGACGACAGCGTGTCCGGGCCGGCTGAGATCCTCGACGAGGATGACTGCAGCGGCTCGGTCGTGGAGATCAAGATGCAGAACCGGGTCGCCGACGAGCGGGGCCTGCCGGATTCCCGGAACCCCACGCTCGACCAGCCCGGGGGCACACCGTCGCCGGGTGACAGCCCACCGCCGGGCTCTGGTTCACCCAGCTCCTCACCGTCTCCGTGACGCGTTCCCCGGCGCGGCGATCCAGGGCATCCGGAACCAACGGTAAAGTCGGCACGTTGCGTGAGTGGCGGGGCGTCAGGTCACGACCGGTCCCGAGGGCGACCAGGAGGACGCGCGTGAACGGTGGCGACATCGCCGCGTTGATCGCGGCGGGCGGCTTCGTCGTGCTGGTGCTGGTGCTGGCCGTGCCGCTGCTCCGGCTGCGGCACACGGTGGACGCGGCCACGCGGGCGATCCGGGACCTCACCGACCGCACCACACCGGTCCTGGCCCAGGCGGAGGCCACGATGCAGCAGGTCACCGCGGCGCTGGGTCAGGTGCGCGAGTCGCTGGACGGGATCAACACGCAGGTCCGCCGCGTGGACGCCATCACCGCGCACGCCGAGTCCGTCGCGGGTAACGTCGCCGGCCTGGTGCAGGTGGTGTCGTCGGTCGCCACCAACCCGCTGGTCAAGGTCGCCGCCTTCGGGTACGGGGTGAGACGGGCGGCGGCCCGGCGGGCGCACGGCGACGGGGACACGCCCGGCGGTGCCCGACGCCGGCGCTGGGGGCGGCGCCGCCGGTGACCGGGTGGCGGTGGCCGGCTGTACCGGCGGGCCACGGTCGGGCGGGCCGAGGTCGTGCCGGCGGGCCGAGGTACGGAAGGATGCACGCTATGAAGCGGTTGTTCTGGTTGGGTGCCGGGCTGGCGATCGGGGCGCTGGTGTTCCGGGCGCTCTCGCGGCGGGCGGCCTCCTACACCCCGCGCGGCCTGGCCGCGGCGGCCCGCGACTCCGGCCGCCATCTGCTCGACGCGGTGCGCGACTTCGCCGACGACGTGCGGGACGGCATGCACGAGCGGGAGCGGGAGCTGCACGCGGCGCTGCTCGCCCGCAGCGGTGCCGACCCCGGGGCAGGCTCGGGCCCCGGCGCCGGAGACGGCACCGGCACCCACGGAGACCGGTCGTGGACCGGAGCGGAGGACCCGACCAGATGAGGACTGCGGAGATCAAGCGCCGGTTCCTGGCGTACTTCGAGAAGGACGGGCACGTCGTGCGGCCCAGTGTCCCGCTGCCGGCCATCGACGACCCCAACCTGCTGTTCGTCAACGCGGGCATGGTGCCGTTCGTGCCCTACTTCCTCGGCCACCGCCCGCCGCCGTGGCCCCGGGCCGCCAGCGTGCAGAAGTGCCTGCGCACGCCGGACATCGAGGAGGTCGGCAAGACCAGCCGGCACGGGACGTTCTTCCAGATGAACGGCAACTTCTCCTTCGGTGACTACTTCAAGGAGGGCGCCATCACCCGCGCCTGGGATTTGGTCACCAAGCCGGTGGCCGAGGGCGGGTTCGGTCTGGACGGCGACCGCATCTGGGTCACCGTGTACCACGAGGACCAGGAGGCCGCCGACATCTGGCACCGGGTCATCGGCATCCCGCGCGAGCGGATCGTCTTCCGGGGCAAGGCCGACAACTTCTGGTCGATGGGCATCCCCGGCCCGTGCGGGCCCAACACGGAGATCTACATCGACCGCGGCCCCGAGTACGGGCGCGAGGGCGGCCCGGCCGTGGACGAGGACCGTTACCTGGAGTTCTGGAACCTCGTCTTCATGCAGTACGAGCGCGGACCGGGCACCGGCAAGGAGGACTACCCGATCCTGGGCGAGCTGCCGGCCAAGAACGTCGACACCGGCATGGGCCTGGAACGCATGGCCGCTCTCCTGCAGGGTGTGGACAACCTGTACGAGATCGACGAGGTGCGGCCGATCCTGGACCGGGCCGCGGAGCTGACCGGTACCCGCTACCACGCCACCGGCGGCCGGGTGGCCAGCGAGTCGCACCCCGACGACGTACGGCTGCGGATCGTCGCCGACCACGTCCGCAGCGGCCTGATGCTCATCGGTGACGGGGTGACCCCGGGCAACGAGGGCCGCGGCTACGTGCTGCGGCGGCTGTTGCGCCGCGCGATCCGGGCGATGCGGCTGCTGGGTTTCGAGGAACCGTCGTTCCCGCACCTGTTCCCGGTGGCCCGGGACTGCATGTCACCGTCCTATCCGGAGCTCGCGCGGGACTTCGACCGGATCAGCCAGTACGCGTACGGCGAGGAGGAGGCGTTCCTGTCCACGCTGCGGGCGGGCACGACCATTCTCGACACCGCGATCTCCCGGACCAAGGCGGCCGGCGGCACCCGCCTGTCCGGCGAGCAGGCCTTCCAGCTGCACGACACGTACGGCTTCCCGATCGACCTGACCCTGGAGATCGCGGCCGAGCAGGGCCTGCAGGTCGACGAGGAGGGCTTCCGCCGGCTGATGGCCGAGCAGCGGGCGCGGGCGAAGGCGGACGCGCAGGCGCGCAAGACCGGCCACGTCGACCTGTCCGCCTACCGGGCGGTCCTCGAGGAGGGGGGCGAGGTCGAGTTCACCGGCTACACCGAGGCGGCCCGCGAGTCGCGGGTGCGGGCGCTGCTCGACCGGCGGGGTGCCGCGCTGGCCGGGGCCGGCGAGGGGGACGAGATCGAGGTGGTGCTCGACACCACGCCGTTCTACGCCGAGGGCGGGGGCCAGCAGCCCGACCACGGCCTCATCACGGTGGGCGACGGCAAGCTGGAGGTCTTCGACGTCCAGTCGCCGGTGCCCGGGCTGATCGTGCACCGGGCCCGGGTGGTGCGGGGCGAGGTCCGGGTCGGCGACACCGCGTACGCCGAGATCGACCTGGCCCGGCGTCGGGCGGTCTCCCACTCGCACACCGCGACCCACCTGGTCCACCAGACGATGCGCAACTTCCTCGGCGAGTCGGCCACCCAGGCGGGCTCCCTGAACGCTCCGGGGCGGTTGCGGTTCGACTTCAACACCCCGGGCGCGGTCCCGCCGTCGGTGCTGCGGGACGTGGAGCAGCAGATCAACGAGGTGCTCCTGCGCGACCTGGAGGTGCGGTGGTTCGTCACCTCCCAGGAGGAGGCGCTGCGCATGGGCGCGCTGGCGCTGTTCGGCGAGAAGTACGGCGAGCGGGTGCGGGTCGTCGAGGTCGGTGACTACGCGCGCGAGCTGTGCGGTGGCACCCACGCGCACCGCTCCAGCCAGCTCGGGCTGGTGAAGATCCTGCACGAGTCGTCGATCGGCGCCGGTGTGCGTCGCGTGGAGGCGCTGGTCGGGCTGGACGCCTTCCGGTACCTGGCGCGCGAGCACCTGCTGGTCTCGCGGCTGGCGGAGCTGTTCCGGGTGCCTCCCGAGCAGGTCGCCGACCGGGTCGAGCAGACCGTCGCGGCCCTGCGGGACGCGGAGAAGGAGCTGGAGCAGCTGCGGACCCAGCTCGTGCTCAGCGGTGCGGCCACGCTCGCGGCCGCGGCCGAGGACGTCCGCGGCACCGCGTTCGTGGCCACCGAGGCGCCGGAGGCGGCCACCAGCGGGGACGCGCGCACGCTCGCCCAGCGGGTCTGCGACCACATTGATCCCGCCCGCCCGGCGGTGGTGGCGGTGACCCTCCGGTCGGGTGGCAAGGCATCGCTGGTGGTGGCGGTCAACGCGGCGGCCCGGCAGCACGGGCTGTCGGCGGCCGCGCTGGTCAAGGGCGCCCTGTCGGGCCGGGGCGGTGGCAGCCCGCAGCTCGCCCAGGGTGGCGGCGCGCCCGCCGCGGAGGCGCCCGCGCTGCTGGCGGCGGTGCGGCGCGCGCTGCCGTGACCACCGGGACCGGGTGAGGAGCACCGGTGTCGACCGCGCGAACGCCGTGGCGGCGTGGCCGCCGGCTCGGGGTCGACGTCGGCGAGGTCCGAGTGGGTGTGGCCATCAGCGACCCGGACGGGGTGCTCGCCACACCACTGACCACGATTCTCCGCTCCCACAGGCCGGACAAGCGCGGCATTACGTCAGATATGTCCGAGCTTGCCCGTCTGGTCGAGGCACATGAGATCGTGGAGGTCGTGGTCGGGCTGCCGACGACGCTCGCCGGCACCGAGGGTCCCGCGGCCGTTGCGGCGCGGGACTACGCACGTCGGTTGGCCCAGGTGGTGGCGCCGGTGCCGGTCACGCTCGCCGATGAGCGGATGTCAACCGTGCTGGCAACCCGTAAGCTGTCCGGGCGGGGCGTCAAGGGTCGACGCCGCCGCGAGCTGGTCGACCAGGCAGCCGCTGTGGAGATTCTGCAGGGATGGCTGGACGCGCAACGGAGGCGGTCATAGCGATGCACGAGCTCGATTTCAGGTACGACGAGCCCGCCGCCCGCAGCCGGCACCGGCCACGTGCCGCCGGCACGGTCTACTCCGCCACGCCTCCGACGCGCCGGAAGAAGCGCAAGCGCCGCCGCGGCCGCACCGGGCTGGCGCTGCTGGTGGTCGTGCTGCTGCTGGGGGTCCTGGCCGGTGCGGGGTACGCCGGCTTCAAGTTCTTGGACAGCTACTTCCGCACCCCGGACTACGCCGGCCCCGGCACCGGAGAGGTGATCATCGAGATCACCGAGGGCCAGACCGCCACGGACATCGCGTACACGTTGTACGAGAACGACGTGGTCGCCAGTCCGGAGGCGTTCATCGAGGCCGCCAACGCCGACCCGGCCAGCAAGAACATCCAGCCCGGCACGTACCAGCTGCGTCGGCAGATGCGCGCCGTGGACGCGCTGGCGCTGCTGCTCAACCCGGAGCAGAGCCGGGTGGTCAAGCTGGTCACCATCCCGGAGGGACTGACCAAGTGGGACACCTACAAGCGGCTGTCGGAGCAGACCGGCATCCCGGTGGAGGAGTTCGAGGCGGCCGAGGAGGAGGTCCTGGAGCTCATCCCCGACGAGTGGTTCACGCGCGACGACGGCAAACAGGCCGAGGGCGGCATCGAGGGGTTCCTGTTCCCGGAGACCTACGACTTCGGGCGGGACCCCACGGCGCGGTCGATCCTGGAGACGATGGTCAACCAGTTCCTGATCGTCACCGAGGACCTGGAGTTCCTGGAGCGGGTGCCGGCCGAGCGCGGCATCTCCCCGTACGAGGCGCTGATCGCCGCGTCCATCGCGCAGGCCGAGGCCGGCATCGAGTCGGACCTGCCCAAGGTGGCGCGGGTGGCGTACAACCGGGTCTACCGGGCGTTCATGCGGCTGGAGATGGACGTCACCACCAACTACGGGCTGCTGGCCCGCGGCGAGGAGGGCATGACCTCCGGCGAGATGACACATGAGATCCTCAACGACCCGGACAACCGGTACAGCACGCACGCCCACGACGGGTGGCCACCCGGGCCCATCAACAGCCCCGGCCGGGCGGCCCTGGAGGCCGCGTTGGAGCCGGCCGAGGGCGACTGGCTGTTCTTCGTGCTGATCGACCCAAAGACCGGTGAGTCGGCGTTCGCCGCCACCTACGCCGAGCACCAGGAGAACGAGCGGATCGCGTGCCAGAACGGCGTCAGTCTGGGGAGCTGCTGAGGCGGGCCGGGAGGTGCTGAGGCGGGCCGCGGTGGCCGGGCGGCCGGTCGCCCATTCGCTGTCGCCGGTGATCCACCGGGCCGGGTACGCGGCGGCCGGGCTGGACGGGTGGTCGTACGACGCCATCGACTGCGGTGAGCTGGAGCTGGCCCCGCTGGTCGCCGGGCTGGGCCCGGAGTGGGCCGGCCTGTCGCTGACGATGCCGCTGAAACAGGTCGCGGTGGCGGTCGCCGACGAGGTGACACCGCTGGCGGCGACGTTGGGCGCCGCCAACACGCTGGTACGGCTGCCGGACGGGCGGTGGCGGGCGGACAACACCGACGCACCGGGCATGGTGGACGCGGTCGGCGCCGGCCTGCGGCCGGGCGACGTGGTGGTCCTCGGAGCCGGCGGCACCGCCCGGGCGGCCCTCGGCGCCGCGGCCAGGCTCGGCGCGGAGCGCGTGACCGTGGTGGCCCGCCGGGCCGACGCGGTGGCGGCGCTGGAGCCGGTGGCCGCCGCGCTCGGGCTGCGGATCGCCCACCGACCATGGGACGAGGCCGCCGAGGCGCTCGGCGCCGGCGACCTGGTCGTGTCCACCGTGCCCAAGGCAGTGGCCGACCCGCTGGCCGGTCGCGTGGCGTGGCGCCCGGGTGCGGTGCTGCTGGACGTGCTCTACGACCCGTGGCCGACGCCGCTGGCGGCCTCCGCCAGCGGCGCCGGCCACCGGGTGGTGTCCGGCCTGGACCTGCTGCTCGCCCAGGCGGTGCTCCAGTTCGAGCTGTTCACCGGGGTTCCGGCGCCGACCGACGCCATGCGGACGGCGTTGCGGGCCGCCGTGGCCGCGCGCTGACCGCCACCGGCGACGCGGCCGGCCGGTTCACGGCGCGGCGACCGTACCCACCACCTCGAACGCGTCGGTCAGCGACAGCTCCCGCAGCTTCGGCAGGTACCCGTCGTCGACGAGGCGGTGGGCCAGTGCCATCGCGGCGGGCAGCTCCCGCCGGTACTGCGCGGCGACGGGGCCCCGACCGCCGTACACGGCGTAGCGCACCACCGCCAGCAGGGTCGACAGGCTTCCAGGGGGCCGCCCATCGGGCCGACCCTGACCGCCCAGTGGCGGGCGATATGAGGGCTGGTCCGCGGAAGCCGGTCGATGTCCCGCCAGAGCGGGTCCGCGGCGGCGTACTCGACCGTGCCGACGTGGCTCATCCGCAGCGCGGCGCTGCACAGCAGGCACGGTCCGAGCGTCGTCAGCAGCCGGTGGTCCCGGTACTCGCCGGGCGGCAGGTGGATGAGCGCGTTGACCTCGGCGTGGGCGAGGCTGGTGCCGGCGAGCCCTCGTGCCGGACGGGTCGCCACCCGCGTCGTCGGACCACGCCAGTGCCCTGCCCGGCCGGTCCCCGACCGGGCGGGTGTCGCCCCGCTGCCGGGCGCCGCCCGAGCGGCGGCCGGCAGCGGCGGGCCGCCCACCAGCCGGGCGGCGCCCGGTAGCGTGACAGACTGGTCGGCGTGCTGCGCTGGTTGACCGCGGGGGAGTCGCACGGGTCCGCGCTGGTGGCGATCCTGGAGGGCGTGCCGGCCGGGGTCGAGGTGACCACCGCCGACCTCGCCCACCAGCTCGCCCGCCGCCGGCTCGGCTACGGCCGCGGCGCCCGGATGTCGTTCGAGCGCGACGAGGTCGAGATCATCGGCGGCGTCCGGCACGGGGTCACGCTGGGCAGCCCGGTGGCGGTCCGGATCGGCAACACCGAGTGGCCCAAGTGGCGGGCGGTCATGGCCGCCGACCCCGTCGACCCGGCCGAGCTGGCCGGGCTGGCCCGCAACGCCCCGCTCACCCGCCCCCGCCCCGGCCACGCCGACCTGGTCGGCATGCAGAAGTACGGCCACCGCGACGCCCGCCCCGTGCTGGAGCGGGCCAGCGCCCGGGAGACCGCCGCGCGCGTGGCGCTGGGCGCGGTCGCCCGCGCGCTGCTGCGCCAGGGGCTCGGCGTCGAGGTCGTCTCGCACGTCGTGGCCATCGGCCCGGTGACGGTGCCGCCCGAGGTCGTCCCGACTCCGGGGGAGGTGGACCGGGTCGACGCCGACCCGGTGCGCTGCCTCGACCCGGCCGCCAGCGCCGCCATGGTGGCCGAGATCGACGCGGCCAAGCGGGACCGCGACACGCTGGGCGGCATCGTCGAGGTCCTCGCGTACGGCGTACCCCCCGGCCTGGGCAGCCACGTGCACTGGGACCGCAAGCTCGACGCCCGGCTCGCCGCGGCGCTGTGCTCCATCCCCGCGGTCAAGGGCGTGGAGATCGGCGACGCGTTCACCCAGGCCCGCTCCCGCGGCTCGGTGGCGCACGACGAGATCCTGCCCACGCCCGACGGGGTGCGGCGGGCGACCAACCGGGCCGGCGGCCTGGAGGGCGGCATCACCACCGGCGAACCACTGCGGGTACGGGCGGCGATGAAGCCGATCTCGTCGCTGACCCGGCCGCTGGCCACCGTGGACGTCGCCACCGGCGAGGCGGCCACCGCCATCCACCAGCGGTCGGACGTGTGCGCCGTACCCGCCGCCGCGGTGGTCGCCGAGGCGATGGTGGCGCTCGTGCTCGCCGACGCGGCCACCGAGAAGTTCGGCGGCGACTCGCTCGCGGAGATGCGGCGCAACGTCGCCGCCTACCTCGACCACCTGGTGGTCCGGTGAGCACGACGCGGCCGCGGTGCGTGCTGGTCGGCCCGCCCGGATCCGGGAAGACCACCACCGGGCGGCTGCTCGCCGAGCTGCTCGGGGTGGAGTTCCGGGACACCGACGCCGACATCGAGGCGGTCGCCGGCAAGCCGATCCCCGACATCTTCTTCGACGACGGTGAGGAGCACTTCCGCGAGCTGGAGCGGTCGGCGGTGGCCGCCGCGCTGGCGTCGTGCGACGGCGTGCTCGCGCTCGGCGGTGGCGCGGTGCTGTCCGAGCAGACCCGGGCGGCGCTGCGCGGACACACCGTGGTGTTCCTGTCCGTGGAGCTGCCCGACGCGGTCAAGCGGGTGGGGCTGGGCCAGGGCCGTCCGCTGCTGGCGGTGAACCCCCGCGCGACCCTGCGCCACCAGCTGGAGCGGCGGCGGCCGCTGTACCAGGAGGTGGCGACGCTCACCGTGGTCACCGACGGCCGCACCCCCGCCGACGTGGCCGCTGAGATCGCCGAGAAGCTCCGGTAGCGCCCGGGCTCCGGTGACGCCCGGCGCGCCGCGGCACCCCACGGCACCTCCCCGGGACCCGACAGCCCGCCGCCGCGTCCTCACCCTGCCGGCGCCGCTCCCGTGACCGCCGGTCGCCCGCGGCGCGCCGGCCGCCGCTTGCCGGCGGCCCCGGCACCACCCCCGTACAATCTAATCCGGACCATGATGGCCCGATATCGAGAGGACGTGAGCCGTGGCCCATCCAGCATCCCGGGTGCTCGCGATGCTGGAGCTGCTGCAGAACCGCGACCGGGTCACGGGTGCCGAGCTCGCCGGTCGGCTCGGGGTCGACGAGCGCACCGTGCGGCGGTACGCGACCACGCTGACCCGGCTGGGCATCCCGGTCGCCGCCACCCGCGGCCGGTACGGCGGGTACCGGCTCGACCCCGGCTCCCGGATCCCGCCACTGCTGCTGACCGACAACGAGGCGGTCGCCGTGGTGGTGGGCCTGGCCGCCGCCGACCAGCTCGGCCTGACCACCGAGGCGCCGGCCACCGCGGTCGCCCTCGCGAAGGTGCACCGCCTGCTGCCGCGCCGGCTGGCGCCGGTGCTGGCGATGGTGGAGGAGGCGGTCGGGTTCGCGCTGCGGCCCCGCACCGACGGCCCGCGTCCCGCCCCGCCGACGCTCACCCTGCTCGGCGGCGCCGTCCGGGACCGGCGGCGGGTCGTGCTCAGGTACCGCCCCCGGGACGAACCGGAGTCGGTGTGCGAGCTCGACCCGTACGGGCTGGTCTACTACGCGGGCGCGTGGTACCTGACCGGACACGACCACCGCCGCGGCGAGCTGGCGACCTACCCGGTCGCGGCCATCGCCGGCGTCGACCTCACCGGTGACCGGTTCGCGCCCCCCGAGGACTTCGACCCGGTCGCGCACGTCACCGGTACGGGCACCGGCGGCCGGACCTGGGAGGTCGAGGTGCTGCTGGAGACGGACCTGGCCCAGGCGCGCCAGCGCCTGCCCGCCACCGCGCAGCTGACGCAGACCGCCGAGGGGGTGCTGCTGCGGATGAGGGTGGCCCGGTTGGAGGAGGCGGCCGCGCTGCTGGCCGGCCTTGGCCGGCCGTTCACGATCCTGACCCCGGACCAGCTGCGGGAAGCGGTGGCCGCCCACGCCGCGGACCTCGCCAGCTTCGCGCACCGGCGGCCGGACCGTGGCCGGACCACGGCGGACCGCTAGGCTCGGCCCGGTGGAGGAGGAGATCACCCGCATCCGGGTCGACGGGCCACCACCGTACGAGGTGCAGGTCGGGCGTGGCCTGGACGGCGCCCTGCCCGCGCTCGCCGGGACCGCCACCCGGGTGGCGGTGATCCACTCCGCGCCGCTGTCCGCCGCCGCGGACCGCGTGGGGGAGCGGCTGCGCGCCGCCGGCCTGACGGTGCACCGCATCGAGGTGCCGGACGCGGAGGACGGCAAGACCGTCGAGGTGGCCAGCGGGTGCTGGGACCGGCTGGGAGCGCACGGGTTCACCCGTACCGACCTGGTGGTGGGCCTGGGCGGGGGAGCCGTGACCGACCTGGCCGGGTTCGTCGCGGCGACCTGGCTGCGCGGTGTGCGCTGGGTCGCGGTGCCGACCAGCCTGCTCGGCATGGTGGACGCGGCGGTGGGCGGCAAGACCGGCGTCAACACCACCGCCGGGAAGAACCTCGTCGGGGCGTTCCACCCTCCGGCGGCGGTGATCGCCGACCTGGCGGCGCTGGACACCCTGCCGGAGGCCGAGCTGACCGCCGGGCTGGCCGAGGTGGTCAAGTGCGGCTTCATCGCCGACCCGCGGATCCTCACGCTGCTGGAGTCCGACCCGCGCGCCGCCACCGACCCGCGCGGCCCGGTGCTGCGCGAGCTGGTCGAGCGGGCGGTACGGGTCAAGGCGTCGGTGGTCTCCGCCGACCTGCGCGAGTCCGGGCCCCGGGAGGTGCTCAACTACGGGCACACCCTGGGGCACGCGATCGAGCGCGTGGAGGGGTACCGGTGGCGGCACGGGCACGCGGTCGCGGTGGGCCTGGTGTACGCGGCGACCCTGGCGCGGCTGGCCGGCCGGCTCGACCCGGCCACGGCCGAGCGCCACACCACCCTGCTGCGGGCCCTCGGCCTGCCGGTCACCTACCGGGCCGACGCCTGGCCGGACCTGCTGGCGGCGATGCGGGCGGACAAGAAGGTGCGCGGCGACCGGCTGCGGTTCGTGGTGCTGGAGGGGCTCGCCCGCCCGTCGGTCCTCGACGGGCCGCCGCCGGAGCTGCTCGCCGACGCGTACCGGAGGATGTGCGCATGAGGGTGTACGTGCTCAACGGGCCCAACCTGGGCCGCCTCGGCACCCGGCAGGTCGACGTCTACGGCACCACCTCCCACGCCGACCTGGTGGAGATGTGCCTGCGGGAGGGCCGGCGGCTGGGGCTGGACGTGCAGGTGCGGCAGACCGACGCCGAGCACGAGATGCTCGCCTGGCTGCACGCGGCCGCCGACGAGGGCGCGGCCGTGGTGCTCAACCCCGGCGCGTGGTCGCACTACTCGTACGCGGTCCGCGACGCCTGCGCGATGCTGCGCGGGCCGCTGGTGGAGGTTCACCTGTCCAACATCCACGCCCGCGAACCCTTCCGGCACCACTCGGTGGTCTCGGCGGTCGCCACCGGCGTGATCTGTGGCCTGGGGGTCGACGGCTACCGGCTGGCGCTGCTGCACCTGGCCGCACGCCGCGAGCGCGACGCCGCGGCGGGCGACCACGTCGACGGCGACTGACCGGCCGGTCCCGCGACCGCGAAGGCCCGCGCGTCGTCGGCCGGGGTCCGTGCCGCCGGCGGGCGCCGGCGGTGCCGGTGGCCGCGCTAGCGCACCTGGCCGGCCGCTGCCAGCTCGGCGCCGCGGCGGTTGACCACGTCGACGAAGTCCGGCCACCCGGTCACGTCCACCGCGCCGGGCACCGGCTCGTTCCACGGCGCCACCATCCGGCACACCAGCGCCTCCGGCCGGTGCCGCACCAGCGCCGGCACCACCAGCGGGGAGTCGTCGAGGTAGACGTCGCACGGCACCCGGTACTTGGCCCGGATGAAGTGGATCTCGCGGGTGGGCAGGCGCTGCTCGGAGATCCAGTACAGCGTGTCGTGGATCGCCCGGTCCGGTTTGGCGGTGAGGATCACGATGTCGTGCCCGTCGGCGGCCAGCTTGTCCAGCCCCTCCCGGGCGCCCGGGATGAGGTCGAGGTGCCGGAACAACCGTCGGCTGTGGACCCAGTCCCAGAAAGCCTGCATGTCCGGGAAGTGCGTCAGCCGGTGCATCCCGTCCCAGATCATCCGGGGCGTCCCGGGTTCGGCGTGGGCCGGACGCGGGTCGGTGCCGAACTCCTCCCGGTAGCGGCTCATCCAGCCGCGGTCGAAGTCGGCCACCACGCCGTCGAGGTCGATGCCCAGCCGCATACGCCCAGGCTATCGGGGTCATCGCCGCGGCCCGGCCGGTACCGGACAGGTGCGGCCCTCGCGGCGACCGCCGGCGTGCCGGGAGGGCGTGGGTCAGGGAGGTCGCGGGGTCAGAGGGGCAGGGTTGCGAGCCGGTCCAGGCAGTCCCGCCAGCCGTCGGCGAACCGGTCCCGCGTGACGGCGTCGCCGATCCGGTCGTGGACCAGGGTCAGGGTGGTCCCCGTGCCGGCGGGGCGGAGCTCGACCGTCACCCGGCTCTGCTCGTCCTGGTCCTCCCACCGCCAGGTGAAGACCAGCCGCCGGGGCGGGTCGACCTCCAGGTACTCGCCGGTGACCGCGATCCCTGCCCGCGGGCCGGCGATCCGGTAGCGGCCGCCCACGCGCGGGTCGGTCTCGACCGTGTTGTCCAGGTGCGGCCAGAACCAGGCCGCCAGCGCCGCCGGGTCGGTCAGGGCGTGCCACACCCGTTCCGGGGTGGCGGAAAGGTCGCGGGTGATCTCAAGCCTGGCCACGGGTGTCGTCCTCCGTCAGGTAGCGCTCGAGGGCGTCGAGCCGGCCGGTCCAGAACTCGCGGTAGGCCGCCAGCCACTGGCTCGCCTCCCGCAGCGGCGCGGGCCGCAGCCGGCACAGGCGGTGGCGGCCCTGCCGGGTGCGGCTGACCAGGCCGGCCCGCTCCAGCACCGTGAGGTGCTTGCTGACCGCCACCAGGGAGATCGGCAGCGCAGCCGCGAGCTCACCGACGGTCCGGGGGCCGGAGGTGAGCCGACGCAGCAGCTCCCGGCGGTAAGGGTCGGCGAGCGCGCCGAACGTCCGGTCGAGCGCCGAGCTACCCTTAACCATAAGGTTAAGAATAGTTGGGCCGAGAAGCGTACGCCGGCGCCCGACGACGTCCGCCCACGGCTCGGGTAGACTCCATCGGGTTTGTCCGGCACAACGGGAAGACGCACCGATGACCACCACGAACGACCTCAAGAACGGCATGGTCCTCAACCTCGACGGGGAGCTGTGGACCGTGGTCGAGTTCCAGCACGTCAAGCCCGGTAAGGGTGGGGCGTTCGTGCGGACGACCCTCAAGAACGTCCTGTCCGGCAAGGTGGTGGACAAGACGTTCAACGCCGGCACCAAGGTGGACACCGCCACCGTGGACAAGCGGCCGATGCAGTACCTGTACGCCGACGGCGAGGACTACGTCTTCATGGACATGGAGACCTACGACCAGGTCCACGTCCCCGCCGCGACGGTCGGGGACGCGGCGAACTGGCTGCTGCCGGAGGCGGAGGTCACCGTGGCGACGCACGAGGGCGTGCCGCTGTACGTCGACCTGCCGGCCAGTGTCGTCGTCGAGGTGACCTACACCGAGCCCGGGGTGCAGGGCGACCGGTCCACCGGCGGTACGAAGCCGGCCACCGTCGAGACCGGCGCGACCGTCCAGGTGCCGCTGTTCGTGACCACCGGCGAGAAGATCAAGGTCGACACGCGCGACGGCCGGTATCTCGGCCGCGCCTGAGCAGATGGCCCACCGCCCGAAGGCCCGGGTGCCCGCCCGCCGCAAGGCGCGCAAACGGGCGCTGGACGTGCTGTACGAGGCCGACCTGCGGCAGCTGCCCGCCCCCGAGGTGCTCGCCGAGTACGTCTCCCGGCTGGAGGAGCCCAAGCCCCGGTACCTGCCCTACACCGTCTCGCTGGTCGAGGGCGTGGTGGCACACCAGGACCGCATCGACGAGCTGATCGAGAGCTACGCCGAGGGCTGGACACTGGAGCGGATGCCGGCGGTCGACCGTAACCTGGCCCGCATCGCCATCTACGAAATGCTGTGGGTCGACGACGTGGACCGTCCGGTGGCGATCACGGAGGCGGTCGAGCTGGCCAAGGAGCTGTCCACGGACGACTCCCCCCGGTTCCTCAACGGCGTTCTCGGCCGGATCGCCGACTTCGCCCACCGCTGACCGGGGCGCGGCCGCGCGGGCGCGGCACCACCGCGACCACCGCAGGGCGCCACCCGTGACCACCGTGACGTTAGGGGAGCGGCTGGCCGCTCGACCGGCCGCCCGTCGCGTTCCACCCCGACGACCCGGGCGCCCGGTGCCGGTGGCAGTCGCGACCGGTCAACGCCGACCCGCGCCGTCGGCGCCGACGTGCCGCGGCCCGGCCACGGGTGTGGCCGGGCCGCGGCACAGCCTGCCGGGAAGGTGGGTGCGGGGAACGGCGCCCGCCCGCGGGTGGCGCCGTCCGCGGCGTCAGGACTCGAACAGCGACCGTGGGTCCTCGACGATGATCCCGGCGTCGCTCAACCGGTCCACCAGGTCGGGCGGGGAGACGTCGTAGATGACCGCCAGCGCCTCCATGTCGCTGGCGCGCAGCGTGAGCACGCGCCCGTTGTAGTCCCCGCGCTTCTGCTGGATCGCGCGGGCGTACCGGGCGACGTGGGCGAACTCGTCGTCCTGGCGGTCGTAGAGCTTGGCCAGGTCCAGCACCACCTTGCCGGCGTACTCGAACTGGATCGGCGCGCCCTCGGGTAGCAGCTCGGAGACCGGTACCCGGTAGAACTGGGCCAGCTCGGCGAGGCGGTTGACGGTGACGGCGCGGTCACCACGCTCGTACGACCCGACGACCACCGCCTTCCAGCGGCCCTCGGACTTCTCCTCCACCCCCTGCAGGGACAGGCCCTGCTGCTGGCGGATGGCGCGCAGCCGGGCACCCAGCTGCTTGGCGTAGTCAGAAGTCATGCGGAAACTCCCAGGGACGGGCGCGGAGGGGGAACCCCGGCCTGTGGCTACGGAGAGTAACCGTACGTCGGAGCGCACGCCGGGTCAAGTCCCGATCGCGACGCTCGTCACAAACCGGGGGTCGCCGCCGACCTGCTGGTAGCCTGGATCTGCGGTCCATCACCGGACACCGTGGCGGGGCTGCGGATTCACCGTCGATCCGTAGGTCCTCGCTGGCGAGTCCTTTAAAGCCCGTCCCGTGAGGCGGGGAAGGAGGTCGCCGTGGCCTACGCTGAGGCTGCGCCGTCGACGGGTAAGACGATTCTCACAGACAGTGACGTTCACCGGGTGATCGACCGGATCGCCCACCAGATCCTGGAGAAGACCCGGGGGGCGGCCGACACCGTGCTGCTCGGTATCCCCACCCGGGGCGTACCGCTGGCGCACCGCATCGCCGAGCGGATCCACGCCTTCGAGGGGATCCGGGTCCCGGTCGGCTCGCTCGACGTCACCCTCTACCGCGACGACCTGCGCTCGCAGGCTCCCCGGCCGCTGGGGCCGACCCAGCTCCCGCCCGGCGGGGTCGACGGCAAGCGGGTGATCCTCGTTGACGACGTGCTGTTCCGGGGCCGGACCGTCCGGGCGGCCCTGGACGCGTTGCGGGACCTGGGGCGGCCGGCGTCGGTCCAGCTGGCGGTGCTGGTCGACCGCGGCCACCGGGAGCTGCCGATCCGAGCCGACTACGTGGGCAAGAACCTGCCCACGGCCGTGGCCGAGCAGGTGCGGGTGCTGGTGACGGAGGTCGACGGCGTGGACGCGGTGGTCATCTCCCGGCCCGCGCCGGCGGGCGCGGCCGGCGGCGACCGGCAGCGGAGGGAGGCCCGGTGACCCGGCACCTGCTGTCAGCCGCCGACCTGGACGCCGCCGAGGCGACGGCGCTGCTGGACACCGCCGCGGAGCTGGCCCGCCTCACCGCCGGCCGGGAGGTCAAGAAGCTGCCCACCCTGCGCGGGCGCACCGTCGTCAACCTGTTCTACGAGGACTCCACCCGGACCCGGATCTCGTTCGAGGCGGCCGCCAAGCGCCTGTCCGCCGACGTGATCAACTTCTCGGCGAGGGGTTCCAGCGTCGCCAAGGGCGAAGGGTTGAAGGACACCGCCCTGACCCTGCAGGCGATGGGTGCCGACGCCGTGGTGGTCCGCCACTCCGCCTCCGGGGCGGCGCACCGGCTGGCCGGGTGGGTCGACGGCTCGGTGATCAACGCCGGCGACGGCACCCACGAGCACCCCACGCAGGCACTGCTGGACGCGTACACGATGCGGGCGCGGCTGGGGCGGATCGCCGGCCTGAAGGTGGCGATCGTCGGCGACGTGCTCCACAGCCGGGTGGCCCGCTCCAACGTGCTGCTGCTGCACACCCTCGGCGCCCACGTCACGCTGGTCGCCCCGCCCACGCTGCTGCCGGTGGGCGTCGACGCCTGGCCGGCGACCACCTCCTACGACCTGGACGCGGTCCTGCCCGACTGCGACGTGGTGATGATGCTGCGGGTCCAGCGCGAGCGCATGGACGACTCGTTCTTCCCGTCCACCCGCGAGTACACCCGGCGGTACGGGCTGGACACCGCCCGCGCCCGGCGGCTGCCCGAGCACGCGATCGTCATGCACCCCGGCCCGATGATCCGGGGGATGGAGATCGCACCGGAGGTCGCCGACTCCCCCCGCTCCACCGTCACCGAACAGGTCGCCAATGGCGTGTCGGTGCGCATGGCCGTGCTCTACCGGTTGTTGGGAGGGGCGTGATGGCGGACGTCCTCATCACGGGGGTGTCGGTGCTCGGCCGGCCACCCACCGACCTGTTGCTGCGCGACGGGATCGTGGCCGAGGTGGGTACCGGGCTGTCCGCACCCGGCGCGCTGGTGGTGCCGGCCGACGGGCTGGTTGCCCTGCCCGGTCTGGTGGACCTGCACACGCACCTGCGGGAGCCGGGCCGCGAGGACGCGGAGACGGTGGAGACCGGCTCCCGGGCCGCCGCGCTGGGCGGGTACACCGCGGTGTGCGCCATGGCCAACACCGAGCCGGTCGCCGACACCGCCGGAGTGGTGGAGCAGGTGTGGCGCCTGGGCCGCGAGGCCGGGCTGGTGGACGTGCAGCCCGTCGGCGCGGTGACGGTGGGGCTGCGGGGCCGGCAGCTGGCGGAGCTGGCGGCGATGGCCGACTCCGCCGCCGCCGTGCGGATCTTCTCCGACGACGGCAACTGCGTGGCCGACCCGCGGCTGATGCGCCGGGCGCTGGAGTACGTCAAGGCGTTCGACGGGGTGGTCGCCCAGCACGCCGAGGAGCCGCGGCTGACCGAGGGCGCGCAGATGCACGAGGGGGAGGTGTCGGCCCGGCTGGGGCTGGCCGGCTGGCCGGCCGTGGCCGAGGAGGCGATCATCGCCCGGGACGCGCTGCTGGCCGGCCACGTCGGCGCCCGGCTGCACATCTGCCACGTCTCCACCGCGGGCAGCGTCGAGCAGCTGCGCGCGGCCAAGGCCCGCGGGGTGCGGGTCAGCGCCGAGGTGACCCCTCACCACCTGCTGCTCACCGACGAGCTGGCCGCCACCTACGACCCGGTGTACAAGGTCAACCCGCCGCTGCGCCCGGAGCGGGACGTGGCGGCGCTGCGGCAGGCGGTCCGCGACGGGGTGATCGACGCGGTCGCCACCGACCACGCCCCGCACACGGTGGAGGACAAGGAGTGCGAGTGGGCCGCCGCCCGCCCCGGCATGCTCGGGCTGCAGACGGCCCTGTCGGTGGTGCTGGAGGTGTTCGGCCCCGACTGGAACCTCATCGCCGAGCGGATGAGCCGGACGCCCGCCCGGCTGGCCGGGCTGGACGACCACGGCCACGACCCGGCACCGGGCGCGCCGGCCAGCCTCACCCTGGTGGACCCGGCCGCCCGGGTCACGGTGGACCCGACCCAGCTGGCCAGCCGCAGCCGCAACACCCCGTACGCCGGCATGACCCTGCCGGGCCGGGTGGTGGCGACCTTCCTGCGTGGCCAGCCCACGGTGCTGGACGGGAAGGCGACCCGGTGAGCCCGGCCACCGCCGCAGGCGCCGCCCGGCCGGCGGTCCTGGTGCTGGAGGACGGGCGGTGCTTCCACGGGGAGGCGTTCGGTGCGGTCGGGGAGACGTTCGGCGAGGCGGTCTTCACCACCGGCATGACCGGCTACCAGGAGACGCTCACCGACCCGTCCTACCACCGGCAGGTGGTGGTGCAGACCGCCCCGCACGTCGGCAACACCGGGGTCAACGACGAGGACGACGAGTCCGACCGGATCCGGGTCGCCGGCTACGTCGTGCGCGACCCGGCACGCATCGCCGCCAGCTGGCGGGCCACCGGCACGCTGTCCGACCGGCTGGCCGCCGAGGGCGTGGTCGGCATCTGCGGCATCGACACCCGCGCGCTCACCCGCCACCTGCGCGAACGGGGGGCGATGCGGGCCGGCATCTCCAGCCTCGACCCCGACCCGGACCGGCTGCTGGCAAAGGTGCTCGCCTCGCCCGGCATGCTCGGCGCCAACCTCACCGCCGAGGTGACCACGCCCACGCCGTACACGGTGCCGGCCGAGGGCGCGCACCGGTACACCGTGGCCGCGCTGGACCTGGGCATCAAGCGCACCGTGGTCCGGCGGCTGGCCGCCCGCGGCGTGACCAGCCACGTGCTGCCCGGCTGGTCGACGCTGGAGGATGTGCTGGCGGTCCGGCCGGACGCGGTGTTCCTGTCACCGGGGCCGGGCGACCCGGCCACCGCCGACCACGCCGTGACGCTGGCACGGCAGGTGCTGGACCGGCGGATCCCACTGTTCGGCATCTGCTTCGGCAGCCAGATCCTGGGCCGCGCGCTCGGCTTCGGCACCTACAAGCTCCGGTACGGGCACCGGGGCCTCAACCAGCCGGTGCTGGACCGGGCCACCGGCCGGGTGGAGGTCACCGTCCACAACCACGGGTTCGCCGTGGACGCACCGGCCGAGCGCGTGGTGGAGACCGAGCTGGGCCGGGTGGAGGTGTCGCACGTCTGCCTCAACGACCGGGTGGTGGAGGGGCTGCGCTGCCTGGACGTGCCGGCGTTCGCCGTGCAGTACCACCCGGAGGCCGCGGCCGGGCCGCACGACGCCGACTACCTGTTCGGCCGGTTCGTGGCGATGGTGGAGGGGGTGGCACCACGTGCCTAGGCGGCAGGACCTGCGCCACGTGCTGGTGATCGGGTCCGGCCCGATCGTGATCGGGCAGGCGTGCGAGTTCGACTACTCCGGTACCCAGGCCTGTCGGGTGCTGCGCGCCGAAGGGCTGCGGGTCAGCCTCATCAACTCCAACCCGGCCACGATCATGACCGATCCCGGCTACGCCGACGCCACCTACGTCGAGCCGATCACCCCGGAGTTCGTGGAGAAGGTCATCGCCGCCGAGCGGCCGGACGCGCTGCTGCCGACCCTGGGCGGACAGACCGCCCTCAACACCGCGGTGGCGTTGCACGACGCCGGGGTGCTGGACAAGTACGGCGTGGAGCTGATCGGCGCCGACATCCAGGCGATCCGCCACGGCGAGGACCGGCGGGCGTTCAAGGACGTGGTGGCCCGCGCCGGCGGCCAGACCCCGCGCTCGCGCCTGTGCGGGGACCTGGCGGAGGTCCGCGCCACCGCGGCCGAGCTCGGCCTGCCGGTGGTGCTCCGGCCGTCGTACACGCTGGGCGGGCACGGGTCGGGGCTGGCCCGCACCGTGGAGGACCTGGAGCGGATGGCCGCCGCGGGCCTGGCCGCCTCACCGGTGCACCAGGTGCTGGTCGAGGAGAGCGTGCTCGGCTGGAAGGAGTACGAGCTGGAGCTCATGCGGGACCGCCGCGACAACGTGGTGGTGGTGTGCTCCATCGAGAACCTCGACCCGATGGGCGTGCACACCGGCGACAGCGTCGCGGTCGCCCCGGCCATGACCCTCACCGACCGGGAGTACCAGGCCATGCGCGACCTCGCCATCGCGGTGATGCGCGAGGTGGGGGTGGACACCGGCGGCTGCAACATCCAGTTCGCCGTGCACCCGGACACCGGCCGGATGGTGGTCATCGAGATGAACCCGCGGGTGTCCCGCTCGTCGGCGCTGGCGTCCAAGGCCACCGGCTTCCCGATCGCCAAGATCGCGGCGAAGCTCGCCATCGGGTACACGCTGGACGAGATCCCCAACGACATCACCGGCCGCAGCTGCGCCGCGTTCGAGCCGGCGCTGGACTACGTGGTCGTGAAGGTCCCGCGGTTCGCGTTCGAGAAGTTCCCGGCCGCCGACCCGGAGCTGACCACCACCATGAAGTCGGTCGGCGAGGTGATGGCGCTGGGCCGCAACTTCACCGAGGCGCTCAACAAGGCCATGCGCTCCACCGAGACCGCGGCGGCCGGGTTCTGGACCCGCCCCGACCCGCCCGGTGTCGGGCTGGCGGAGACGCTCCAGGCGCTGCGCACCCCCCACGACGGCCGGCTCTACACCATCGAGCGGGCGCTGCGGCTGGGTGCCGGGGTGGCGGAGGTCGCGCAGGCCAGCGGCGTCGACCCGTGGTTCGTCGACCAGATCGCGTCCCTGGTCGAGCTGCGGGAGGCGATCCTGGCCGCGCCGGTGCTCGACGAGCCGCTGCTGCGCCGGGCCAAGCGGGCCGGGCTGTCGGACCGGCAGATCGCCGCGCTGCGCCCGGAGCTGGCCGGCGAGGACGGGGTGCGCCGGCTGCGCCACCGCCTGGGGCTGCACCCGGTCTACAAGACCGTGGACACCTGCGCGGCCGAGTTCGCCGCCGCGACCCCGTACCACTACTCCTGCTACGACGAGGAGACCGAGGTGGCGCCCTCGGACCGGCCGAAGGTGCTCATCCTCGGGTCGGGCCCGAACCGGATCGGGCAGGGCATCGAGTTCGACTACTCGTGCGTGCACGCGGTGCAGGCGCTGCGGGACGCGCCGGCGGCCGCGGGCGCAGCCGCCGGGTACGAGACGGTCATGATCAACTGCAACCCGGAGACCGTCTCCACCGACTACGACACCGCCGACCGACTCTACTTCGAGCCGCTGACCTTCGAGGACGTACTGGAGGTGTGGCGGGCCGAGGACGCCTCGGGCCGGGCCGCCGGCGGGCCGGGCGTGGTCGGGGTGGTGGTGCAGCTCGGCGGGCAGACCCCGCTGGGGCTGGCGCAGCGGCTCAAGGACGCCGGCGTGCCGGTGGTCGGCACCCCGCCGGAGTCGATCCACCTGGCCGAGGACCGCGGGGCGTTCGGGTCGCTGCTGGCCCGGGAGGGCCTGCACGCCCCCGCGTACGGCACCGCCACCTCGTACGAGCAGGCGCGGCGGATCGCCGCCGAGATCGGCTACCCGGTGCTGGTACGGCCGTCCTATGTGCTCGGGGGTCGGGGCATGGAGATCGTCTACGACGACGCGACGCTGCGCGACTACATCGGCCGGGCCACCGACATCTCCCCGGAGCACCCGGTGCTCGTGGACCGGTTCCTCGACGACGCCGTCGAGATCGACGTGGACGCCCTGTGCGACGCCACCGGCGAGGTCTACCTCGGCGGGGTGATGGAGCACATCGAGGAGGCGGGGATCCACTCCGGCGACTCCGCCTGCGCCCTGCCGCCGGTGACGCTGGCGGCCGCCCACCTCGAGCAGGTGCGCCGCTACACCGAGGCGATCGCCCGCGGCATCGGCGTGCGGGGTCTGCTCAACGTCCAGTACGCCCTCAAGGAGGACACGCTCTACGTCCTGGAGGCCAACCCGCGGGCGTCCCGGACGGTGCCGTTCGTCTCCAAGGCCACCGGCGTGCCGCTGGCCAAGGCGGCGGCCCGGATCATGCTCGGGGCGACCATCGCCGACCTGCGGCGCGAAGGCCTCCTGCCGGCCACCGGGGACGGCGGGACCGTCCCGCCGGGCGCGCCGGTCGCGGTCAAGGAGGCGGTGCTGCCGTTCAAGCGGTTCCGCACCCGCTCCGGGCGGGGCATCGACTCGCTGCTGGGACCGGAGATGAAGTCCACCGGCGAGGTGATGGGCATCGACACCGCGTTCGGCCAGGCCTTCGCCAAGTCCCAGGCGGCCGCGTTCGGGTCGCTGCCGGTGGCGGGGAAGGTGCTGGTGACGGTCGCCAACCGGGACAAGCGGGCGATGATCTTCCCGGTGAAGCGGCTGGCCGACCTGGGCTTCGAGATCGTCGCCACCGCCGGTACGGGGGAGGTGCTGCGCCGCCACGGGATCGCCTGCGAGATCGTCTCCAAGCACTACGAGGGGGACGGTCGCGACGCGGTGTCGATCATCGAGGCGGGGGAGGTGGCGCTGGTCATCAACACCCCGCAGGGGTCGGGCGCCAGCGCGCGCCGCGACGGGTACGAGATCCGCAGTGCCGCGGTGGCCGCGGACATCCCCTGCGCCACCACCGTGCCCGGGGCGGCGGCCGCGGTGATGGGCATCGAGGCGCTCATCCGCGGCGAGATGACCGTGCGACCCTTGCAGGCCCTGCACGCGGCACTGCACGCCAGCCGGCCCCCGCACCGTACGGAGGACCCGACGACCCGGCGCTGACGCCCGGACCCGGTCGCGCCCGCACCGGGATATCGCTGGACGGGCCGGGGGTCGGTGCCTAGCGTCAACGCATGGGTGAGGGTGCCGACGACCTCGTTGAGTCCGGACGCGACGTGCTGCTGGCCTACCTCAACAAGGTGCGGCGTGCGCTGGTGCGCACCTGCCAGGGCCTGACGCCCGACCAGCTGCGGCGGCCCGGCGTGCCGTCGGGGACGAACCTGCTCGGTCTCGTCCACCACCTCACCGGGGTCGAGAGGCACTGGTTCCAGCGGGTCTTCCTCGGTCGGGACGTGGACGTGGACAAGTCGATGACGGTCCCGACCGACCTGAGCCCGGACCGGGTGGTCGCCGCGTACCAGGCGGCGTGCCAGACCAGCGACGAGATCGTGCGCTCCTGTCCGGACCTGTCCACGCTGGCGGCCGTCCCCAACCCCGGCGAGGACGCACGCGACTCCCTGCGGTCGATCGTGGTGCACATGATCGAGGAGACCGCCCGGCACGCCGGTCACGCCGACATCCTGCGCGAGCGGATCGACGGCGCCACGGGCCTGTGAGGACGCCCCGCTGAGCTCGGGTCGCATCCGGGCTCCGGCGGCATCCGCCGGCCTGTGGGGTGGACCGCACCCGGGAATCGGTGCCGGAATCCGTGCTCTGCACGGATGTGTCGCGGCCCGGCCGCGGGAAGGCTGCTCCCAAGGGCCGGTGCCGGCATCCGGATAGCCAACCGGCGCCGGCCCGTCGTCAGCGACAGATTCCTCAGGGGAGCAGCCATGCACAAGGCAGTCGTCAGCCTCAACACCGGCCTGGAGGACCCGGAGACCGTCACGGTCGCGTTCCTGGTCGCGGTCGGGGCGGCGGAGCAGGGGCGGCCGACGTTGATGTTTCTCACCAAGGAGGCGGTCCGCCTGGCCGTGGACGGCTTCGCGCAGGCCGTCGCGTGCGACGGCTGCCCGCCACTGGCCGACCTGGTGGCGCGGTACGCGAAGGCCGGCGGGGCGTATCTGGTCTGCCCGATCTGTGTCAAGGCGCGCCACGTCGACCCGGCCGGGTTCATGGACAACGCCGAGACCGGCGGCACCGTGCAGATGTGGGAGTGGATCGGCGACGGCCCCGCCGTGACGTTCAGCTACTGACGACCCGGCGCACCTCGACCGCGCACGAGGTGCATCCCGGGTCGCACCATGGGTCGCACTCCGGGGGGCACCCACGGTGGTCGGGTTCCCCGCTCCGGGACCTCCGGCGGCGCGTCGTCCGGATGTGGGGAACTCGATCATCGCCGATGATCCGGCGACGCGTACCCTGTGCCCCGTGAAGGCGCCGAAGATCGAGCTGCACGTCCACCTGGAGGGCACCATCCGGCCGGCGACGCTGCTGGCGATCGCCCGCCGCAACGGCGTGGCGCTGCCGGCCGACACCGTCGAGGGCCTGGCGAAGCTGTACGAGTTCACCGACTTCGCCCACTTCATCGACGTGTGGAAGCTGACCACCGGCTGCCTGCGCACCGCCGAGGACTTCCGGCAGGTGGTGGTGGAGTACGCCGCCGAGGCGGCCGGCTTCGGCGCGGTCTACCTGGAGGGGATCTTCTCGGGGCAGGCGGGCGTGCCCTGGCCGGAGCTGTTCACCGGCTACACCGAGGGCGCGGTCGAGGCGTACGAGCGGTACGGGGTGACCGTGCGGCTGACCCCGGACCTGTACCGCACCCAGGACGTGGAGTGGGCCGAGGAGTGTGCCCGCTGGGCGGTGCGGTACGCCGACCGCGGCGTGGTCGGGCTGGGGCTGGGCGGCCTGGAGGCGGCCGCACCGGCGGCGCGGTACGCCCGGGCGTTCGCGATCGCCCGCGACGGCGGGCTGGCGATCGTGCCACACGCCGGCGAGGCGGCCGGGCCGGAGTCGGTACGGGAGGTGCTGGCGTACGAGCCGGCGCGGATCCGCCACGGGATCCGCGCGGTGGAGGACCCGGCGGTCCTGGCCGAGATCGTCGACCGGGGGATCGTCCTGGACGTGTGCCCCACCTCCAACGTGCGCACCCGCGTGGTCGACTCCCTGCCCGCCCACCCGCTGCCCGCGCTGCGCGCGGCCGGGGTGCGCTGCACGGTCAACACCGACGACCCGGCGATGTTCGGCACCGACCTGCGGCGGGAGTACGAGGTCGCCGCTTCGCTGGGGGTCAGCGCCGCCGACGCGTACGTGGCCGGGGTCGCGGGCGCGCTGTGTGACGAGGACACCCGGGCGCGCCTGGTTGAGATCGGACGCCAGCACTATCCCGAGGTGCCTGACCGCGACTGGGACGCAAACTTCCGTGCCTTCCACGGATGACCGCCGCCGGGCGCGCGTGTGAGCGTACGGGCGTCAGCGGTCAACCGAGGCACCGGAGGGAACATGACCTATATCCAGACCGTGCCGCCGTACGCGGCGGCGGGGCAGGTGGCCGAGCTGTACGCCGCGGACGTGGCCGAACGCGGGTACGTCGCCAACCTCACCCGGGCGTTCTCGCTGCGCCCCGTCGTGCTGGTGGCGTGGCGACAGCTGCTCGCCGCCGTGGTCGCCCCCATTGACCGCCGGCGGTTCGAGCTGGTGACGCTCGCCGCCGCGAGCGCGCTCCGCTCGACCTACTGCGCGATGGCGCACGCACGGGTGCTGCGGGACGGGTTCCACGACGCGGACACGGTCCGCCGGATCGTCACCAGTCCGGCCACCGCGGGGCTGGACCCGACCGACGTGGCGATCATGGAGTTCGCCGAACGGGTGGCCAGGGACGCCACCTCGATCGGTCCGGACGACGTGGACCGGCTGCGCACGCACGGGCTGTCCGATGCGGAGATCCTCGACGTCATCCTGGCCGCGGCCGCCCGCTGCTTCTTCTCCACCGTGCTGGACGCGGCCGGGGCGCAGGCCGATGCCCAGCTCAGTGACGACCTGGAGCCGGCGCTGCGGGCCGCGGTCACGGTCGGCCGCCCGCCCGCCGACCGGGTCGCGGCCGACGGCTGAGGCGGCGTCGCGCCGGCACCTCCACCCGTGCCGCGGCCGGCGGTCACGTCGGGTGACCGGGGCCGGCCCGTCACCCGCCCGCTGCGACCAGGGTGTGCGGGTCGGCCACCCGACCGGCCCGCCACGCGGCGGCGAACGACGCGGCGCCGAGCCGACCGCGCAGCCCTGCCAGCGCGGCGCACACCGTGCCCCGGTCGACCGCCGGCCGCGGCACGCCCACGGCGCGGCGCAGCGTCACCGCGGCGGCGTGGCGGCGCACCGCCAGCGCCGTGTCGGCGCCCGCCACGTCCGCGGCGAGCCCGTCCAGGCACGCGGCCGCCCCCACCCGGCTACCGAGCCCGGTGAACGCCGCCCATGCCTGCCGGTCGAGGTGGGACGCCCGGGCGGTGTCGCCTGCCAGCCGGGCGGTGCGCGCCAGCGCGTGGTGTGACCACGCGACCCCCTTGCGGTGCCCCATCCGCTCGAAGCGCGCCAGGGCCGCGGCGGCGAGCGCCGCCGCGGCCCCGGCGTCGCCGCGCGCGGTCGCGGCCAGCGCCGTGCCCAGCTCGGCGGTCGCCAGCCCGAGCTGCTCACCGAGGTCGGCGAAGGTCTCCCGGGCCCGGGCGTACGCGGCCGTCGCCGCCTCGACGTCGCCCCGCAGGTACGCCACCTCGCCGCGCCCGCAGTGCGCGTACGCCACGCGCTGCAGGTCGCCCACCTCCAGCGCCCGCCGCAGGCTGCGCTCCATCAGCTCGCCCGCCTCCCCGTACCGGCCCCGCACCGCGGCCAGCGACCCCAGGCGGGCGAGCTCAATGGCCAGCGACCGGCCGTCGGCCAGCTGCTCGTGCAGCGCCACGCTGCGGGCGTACCGTTCGGTCGCCGCCGGGTAGTCCTCCCGTTCGGCCTCGAGCTGACCCAGGTTGCCCAGGGCCATCGCCCCGCCCTCGGTGTGCCGCTCCCGCCGGTACAGCCGCAGGCACTCCTGCCACAGCGCGGCCGCCCGGTCGTAGTCGCCCTGCTCCCTGGCGACCAGCGCGAGGTTGTTCAGGGAGTTGGCGGCCAGCAGCGGGTCGCTCAGCCGGTCCGACAGGTCCCGGCACTCCTGCCACAGCCGGGTGGCGGCGTCGAACTCGCCCCGCCGCCACGACACCATGCCGAGTCCGGTGAGGGCGAGCAGGGTCTGCCGCCGGTCGCCGGCCGACCGGGAGATGTCCAGGCACTCCCGCAGCGCGCCGGCCGCCACCGGGTAGTCGCCCTCGCGTACAGCCAGCACGCCGACGGCACGCAACGCCGCGGCGCGGGTGGCGTCCGGCACGTGCGGTGCGGCCGCGAGCAGCCGCTCCAGCCACCGGCGGCCCTCGGTGAAGAAACCGCGCACCTGCCAGAACCACCACACCGCCAGGGCCAGGCGCAGGCCCAGGTCGGCGTCGCCGCGCTCCAGCAACCACGCCAGCGCCGCGCGGATGTGGTCGTGTTCTGCGTCCAGGCGCTCCAGCCATGCCGCCTGTTCCGGTCCCCGCAGGTGGGCCGCGGCCTGTTCGGCCAGCCCGAGGTAGTAGTCGGCGTGGCGGCGACGCACCGGCTCGGCACCGCTTGCCGCGAGCCGGGCGGCGGCGTACTCGCGCAGGCTCTCCAGCAGCCGGTACCGCACCGAGGCACCGTCCTGGGTCGTGGCGACCAGCGACTTGTCCACCAGCGCCGGCAGCAGCCGCAGCAGCACCGAGGCGTCCGCGTCGCCGACCCGGCACACGGCCGCCACGGCCGGGAAGTCGACGTCGCTGGGGAACACCCCCAGCTGGTCGAACAGCTCGCGCTCCTCGTCGTCGAGCAGGGCGTAGCTCCAGTCGATCGCCGCCCGCAGGGTGCGGTGCCGCGGCGGGGCGGTGCGCGCGCCGGCGGCGAGCAGATCGAACCGCCGGTCGAGGTGGGCGACCAGGTCCGCGGGCGGGAAGCTGCGCACGCGTGCGGCGGCCAGCTCGATCGCCAGCGGCAGCCCGTCGAGCCGGCGGCACAGGGTGGCCACGTCCGCGGCGTTGGCGTCGGTCAGGGTGAAGCCGGGGGACGCCGCGGCCGCCCGCTCGACGAACAGGCGCACCGCGTCGTAGGTGCCGGCGGTGGCGGCGCGGGGGGACGCCCTGGCCGGAGGGACCGGCAGCGGCCCGACCGGGAAGCTGACCTCCCCGGGCACGCCGAGCGGCTCGCGGCTGGTGGCGAGGATCCTCAGCGGACCGCCGGCACCGAGCAGGTCGGCCACCAGGGTGGCGACGTCGGCGACCACGTGCTCGCAGTTGTCCACCACCAGCAGGCACCGCGCCCGGCCGGCGGCCTCGCGCAGGCTGTCGCGCAGCGCCCGACCCGGTTGCGGGACGACCCCGAGCGCCCGTGCCAGCGTGCCGCCGACCAGGGCGGCGTCGACCGGGGCGAGGTCGGCCTGCCGCGCGCCGTCGGGGTAGCGGTCGGCGGTGGCCACCGCCACGTGCAGGGCGAGCCGGGTCTTGCCGGCGCCGGCCGGACCGGTCAGGGTCACCAGCCGGTGGTCGTCGAGCAGCGCGGTGACCTGCCCGGACTCCCGCTGCCGGCCGACGAAGCCGGTCAGCGGCGCGGGCAGGGCGGGCGCGCCGGCGGCGGCGCGGGCGATCTCGGTACCGAGGGCGATGAGCGCGGTCCGGTCGGGTACGCCGAGCTTGCGCAGCAGTGCCGCGATGTGGCTCTCGACCGTCCGCACCGACACGTGGAGGCGCTGGGCGATCTCGCGGTTGCGCAGCCGCTCCGTCACGGCGGCGAGCACCTCCGCCTCCCGGCGGGTGACCCCCGCACGGGACAGGTGCGGGGGTACGCCGGAGCCGGAGCCAGGGCCGGAGCCGGGTCCACCCATGCCGGAATCCTGCCACCGCCTGCCCACCCGCCGCACCGCGCGTCCAGACGAGAACAGAAGGGGCAGTAGTGCCGCCTTCCCACACGGCGCCGCGCTCGCAACCCGCTCGCCCTAGGCGAGCCGTCGTTGGTAGTTGAGCCCTCGCTGGTACGGGACGTAACCCAACCTGTCGTTGGTCGCCACCATGTGGGCGTTGGACTCGGCGTTGCTCGTGACGATGTAGCGCAGGTTGGGGAACGACCGCCGGATCCGCCGGTGCGCCTCGATCTTGACGATCGTCCCCAGCCGGTGCCCGCGGTGGTCGGGGTGTGCCACCGTCGTGCGGATGTACCCGAGGAGCTGTCCCGCTTCGACGTCGCCGTGGATGTTCACGGCGGTCGCTTCCATGACCCGACTGTAGTGACGGCGTGCACCCGGTGGCGTCGACGCGGATCCCGACACCCGTCGACAGCGCCGCCGTTCGATCGTCGGCTGTCCGCGAGGCCTTTCGTGGCGGCCACCGACCTCATATCATTTAATCTTTACTCGTCGATGGATGACCCGCTTGGGGAGCCGAGATGCTCTCACTACTCCTTGTCATCGTCATCGGCGTGTTGCTGGGCATGATCATCGGCCTCCTGCTCCCCGTCCTCCTCTTCGTCGGTGCCGTCGCCGTGATCGCGTTCTTCATTGCCGACAACACCGCCGTTCCGTTCTGGGTGGCGTTCGTCGTCGTCGCGGTCATAGGCCTGGTCGTCCTGGCCAACCAGTGACCGACCGGCTGCCGGCGCGTCGCGCACGGGTCGGTTCCGCCCCGTCCGCGATCGGGCCCGGCCGGAGTGGTACGAATCATGCTGATGCTGTTCGAGCGCACCGTGCGGCCGTACCTGTTCCGCATCGGGGGCGGGGACGCCGAGGCCGCCCACGAGTGGACGCTGCGCCGGCTGGCCGCCCTGTCCCGGCGTCCCGCCCTGCTGTCGGTGCTGCGGCGCCGCTACGCGGTGACCGCGCCGCGCACCGTGTTCGGGATCGAGTTCCCGAACCCGGTAGGGCTGGCCGCCGGCATGGACAAGGACGGGGTGGCGCTGCCCGCCTGGCCGGCGCTCGGGTTCGGGTTCGTCGAGGTCGGCACGGTCACGCGGTACCCGCAGCCGGGCAACCCGCGGCCGCGGCTGTTCCGGCTGCCCGCCAGCGAGGCGATCATCAACCGGATGGGGTTCAACAACGCCGGCGCCGCCGCGCTGGCCGAGCGGCTGGACGCGCTCGGGCGCCCGCCGGTGCCGGTGGGGATCTCGCTGGGAAAGTCCCGCACCGTCGACCTCGCCGACGCGGTGGACGACTACGCCGCCTCCTACCGGCTGCTGCGCCGCCACGGCGACTACGTGGCCGTCAACGTCTCCTCGCCCAACACCCCGGGGCTGCGCCGGCTGCAGGACCGGGGGTTGCTTGACGCGCTGCTGGAGGCGCTGGTGGGGGAGAAGCCGGTCCTCGTCAAGATCGCACCGGACCTGACCGACCAGGCGATCGGGGAGGTCCTGCAGGTGTGCGCCGACCGGGGCGCCGCAGGCGTCATCGCCACCAACACCACCCTGGCCCGGGACGGCCTGGCCGGCCCGGACACCGCCCTGGCCGGCCAGCCGGGCGGGCTGTCCGGCCGCCCCCTGTTCGCGCGCGCCCGGCAGGTGGTGGCGTTCGTGCACCGCCAGACCGGCGGCCGCCTGCCGGTCATCGCGGTCGGTGGCATCACCCACCCCGACGACGCGGCGCGCATGGTCGACGCCGGCGCCAGCCTGGTCCAGCTCTACACCGGGTTCGTCTACCACGGCCCCGCCCTCGTCCGGGCGGTCGCGCGCCGGCTGGCTCGCGTCGCCTGACCCGCCGGTCCGGGCGGCCAGTGCGCCCGACTCCTTGGTCCGTCCCACTGTGCACGACCGGCCGCGGCCGCCCCGTCGGCCGGCGGGAGCTTCCTGACACACTCGGCGCGTGACCCCGGAGGAGATCCTCGCCCTGGACCGGGCACACGTGTGGCACCCGTACGCCCCGATGCCCGCCACCTCCGACCCGTACGTGGTGGCCTCCGCCGAGGGGGTGCGGCTGCGCCTGGCCGACGGCCGCGAGCTCATCGACGGCATGTCCAGCTGGTGGGCGGCGATCCACGGCTACCGGCACCCGGTGCTGGACGCGGCCGTGCGCGACCAGCTGACCCGGATGAGCCACGTCATGTTCGGCGGCCTGACCCACGAGCCGGCGGTACGGCTGGCCCGCACCCTGGTCGAGCTCACCCCGCCGGGCCTCGAGCACGTCTTCCTGGCCGACTCCGGGTCGGTCAGCGTCGAGGTCGCGATCAAGATGTGCCTGCAGTACCAGCGGGCGCTCGGGCGGCCGCGCCGGCGGCGGCTGCTCACCTGGCGCGGCGGCTACCACGGCGACACGTTCCACCCCATGAGCGTGTGCGACCCCGAGGGGGGCATGCACGCGCTGTGGCGGGGCGTGCTGCCCGAGCAGGTGTTCGTGCCCGAGCCGCCGGCCGGGTTCGACACCCCGCCCGATCCCGCCTACGTCGACGTGCTGGCCGACGCGGTCGCCGCCCACGCCGACGAGCTCGCCGCGGTGATCGTGGAGCCGGTCGTGCAGGGGGCCGGGGGGATGCGGTTCCACCACCCGGGCTACCTGACGGCGCTGCGCGAGATCACCCGGGCCCACGACGTGCTGCTCATCTTCGACGAGATCGCCACCGGGTTCGGCCGCACCGGACGGCTGTTCGCCGCCGACCACGCCGGCGTCACACCGGACGTCATGTGCGTGGGCAAGGCGCTCACCGGCGGCTACCTGACCGCGGCGGCGGTGCTGTGCACGCCGGAGGTGGCCGACGGGATCCGCTCCGGAGACGTGCCGGTGCTCGCGCACGGGCCGACGTTCATGGGCAACCCGCTGGCGTGCGCGGTCGCCAGCGCGTCGATCGGCCTGCTGACCGGGCGGGACTGGCGGGCGGACGTCGCCCGGATCGAGGCCGGGCTGCGGGCCGGCCTGGCGCCCCTGGCCGGCCGCCCGGGCGTGGCCGACGTCCGGGTGCTCGGCGCGATCGGGGTGGTGCAGCTGGACCGGCCGGTCGACGTCCCGGCCGCCACCGCGGCGGCGGTCGACCACGGCGTGTGGCTGCGCCCGTTCCGGGACCTGGTCTACACGATGCCGCCGTACCTGGTCACCGACGCGGAGGTCGCCCGGATCACCGCCGCCGTCGCCGCCGCGGTCGCCCGGGTGACCGGCCACTAGACCGGTCACCCGGGCCGGTCGTCACACCGGGGTTGCGGGCAGCCCGGTCAGCCGTGGGCGCGCCGCGCGCGAGCGGGGTGCGCCGTGCACCTATGATCGAGGCTCTGGCAATCGGGACGAGAAGGTGGACGTGGCCGCACAGCAGTCGATCGTGATCAACGGTGATCTTGGCAGCGGTAAGACCACCGTGTCGGTGATGCTGGCGCAACGCCTGGGCGTGCGGCGCATCAGCGTCGGCGACATCTACCGCCGGATGGCCGAGGAGCGCGGGATGACCGCGCTGCAGCTCAACCTGCACGCCGAGCTCGACGACGAGGTCGACGGGTATGTCGACCGACTGCAGCGGGAGATCGCCCGCTCCGGAGAGCAGCTGGTGGTGGACAGCAGGCTGGCGTGGTTCTTCTTCACCGACGCCCTGAAGGTCCACCTCATGGTCGACCCGACGGTCGGTGCCGGCCGGGTGCTCGCCCGGCCCGACAAGGCGGAGACCTACTCGTCGCTCGCCGAGGCCAAGCAGCGGCTGCGGGAGCGCAGCGAGAGCGAGCGGGTGCGCTTCCTGACGCGGTACGGCGCGGACAAGACCCGGCTGCGCAACTACGACCTGGTGTGCGACAGCACCCGGGCGCAGCCCGAGGAGATCGTCGAGCACGTGATCGCGGCGTTCGAGGGCCGGCTGGCGCCGGAGGTGGTACGGGAGAACCCGCCGCTGATCCTGGCGGACCCGGCGCGGATCTACCCGACCCAGGAGATCGGGGTGCTGCGCGACCTCGACGGTGCGCCGGACACCACCCCCCCGGCCGACGAGCCGGCGCCGCCGCTGCGGCTGGGACACGCTGACGGGCACCTGTTCGTCGTGGACGGTCACCGTCGACTGAGCCAGGCCCTGCGGTCCGGCAGCCGGCTCGTCGCGGCGAGCCTGGCGGCCGAGGGTGACGAGGTGGTGGTCGGAGGGCTGTCGGCCCGCAGCTACTTCGAGGCCGAGGTCGGCCGGAGCATGATCTACGACTGGTGCGCCGCGCACGGCACCGACCTGCCGCTGCCACCGCACCTGGCCCGCGCGGGCGCCGGCACCGTGGCCGAGTAGCCCGGCGGGGGACCGGCGACATGCAGACGTTCGGGGAGCGGTTGCGGGCCGCCGTGGCGGCGCGGGGCGCGCTGTGCGTCGGGATCGACCCGCACGCCTCACTGCTGCGCGCGTGGGGCCTGCCCGACGACCCCCACGGCCTGGCCGAGTTCACCCGCACCGTGGTGTCGGCACTGGCCGACCGGGTCGCGGTGCTCAAGCCGCAGATGGCATTCTTCGAGCGGTTCGGCTCGCGGGGGATCGCGGTCCTCGAGGAGGCGGTCGCCCGGGCGCGCGCGGCCGGCGCGCTGGTGCTGCTCGACGGGAAGCGCGGTGACGTCCCGTCCACCGTGGCCGGGTACGCCGACGCGTACCTGAGCCCGTCCAGCCCGTTGCGGGTCGACGCGGTCACCGCCCACCCCTACCTGGGGGTCCCCTCACTCGTGCCACTGTTCGACGCCGCCCGCACCCACGGCGGCGGCGTCTTCGTGGTGTGCCGCACCTCCAACCCGGAGGCGGCGGCGGTTCAGCAGGCCCGCACCGCCGAGGGGCCGTCCGTGGCCCAGCACGTCGCCGACGAGGTCGCCCGGCTCAACCGAGAGTCCACACCGGCCGAGCCCGGCCCCGGTGGGGCGGGCGGTGCCCTCGGCAGCTTCGGCGTGGTTGTCGGCGCCACCGTCGAGCCCGGGTTGGACCTGTCCCGGCTCGGCGGCCCGGTCCTCGCCCCGGGCCTGGGCGCGCAGGGAGCGACCGCCGCCGACCTGCGGCGGGTCTTCGGCGACCAGCTGGACGCGGTGCTGCCCTCGTACTCCCGGGAGGTGCTGCGCGCCGGCCCGGACCCCGCCGCGCTCCGCGCCGCGGCGGACCGCGCGCTGGCCGCCTGCGAGGCGGTGCGCGGCTCCACGGCGACCGCGCGGTGACGGCCGCGGCGACCCGGCGCGCGCCGTCGGCACCCGGTGCGCGGCGACGTGACATCACGTCCCGACCATGATCGTCACGCCCGACCACGATCACCACGTTCCGGCCACGATCACCGCGTCCGCGACCATGATCACGGCGTGGCGCACGGCGACCGTCGGGTGGCCGACACGGCACCGGGCGTTATTGCCGAAACGCCCTCGACCAGCTAGGTTGCAGTGCCGATGTACCGCTAGAGTGCGTGAGCATCACAAGTTGCCACCCGTCGCGCCGGACCCCCGGTGCGCGATACGTGAGGAGAACTGGTGCCCCTCCCAACACTGAGCCCGGAACAGCGTGCTGCTGCGCTCGCCAAGGCGGCCGAGGTCCGGAAGGCCCGGGCGGATCTGAAGGAACAGCTCAAGAAGGGTCAGATCAGCCTGGGTGACCTGCTTGCCCGCGCCGAGACCGACGACGTGGTCGGCAAGCTCAAGGTCTCCACCGTCCTGCAGGCCCTGCCGGGTATCGGCAAGGTCAAGGCGGTGCAGACCATGGAGCGGTTGAAGATCGCTGACAGCCGGCGGCTGCGCGGCCTCGGAGAGCAGCAGCGCAAGGCGCTGTTGAACGAGTTCGGCTCCTGATCCGGTCGCCGGCCGGACAGGACGTCGCCGGCCGGATAGAAAGAGGCGGTGGGAGACAACAGGACGGCGCGCCCGGCCGCCCGGCTCACGGTGCTGTCGGGTCCCTCCGGGACCGGCAGGCACCGCGTCGCCGAGCTGGCCCGGGCGCGTTCGTCTGCCCGCTGGCGTCCGGTGCCGGTGACCACCCGACCGCGGCGCGCCGACGAGGTGGACGGAGTCGACTACCGGTTCGTCAGCCGGTCCGAGTTCGACGCGCTGCTGCGTGCCGGCGACCTGCTGGAGTGGGCCGAGGTCGGCGGCGACCGGTACGGCACCCCGCGATCGCCGGTGGAGAGCCGGTTGCGCCGGGGGGAGCCGGTGCTGGTCAGCCTCGACCTGCCCGGCGCCCGGCAGGTCCGTCAGGCGGTGCCGGAGGCGGTGTCGGTCCTGCTGGTCCACCCGGACGCCGTCACCGACGGTCACCGTCAGGCGCGCGCGGCCGGGTGGGAGTACGACGCCACGGTCGTGAACGACCTCATCGAGCGGGCTGTCGCGGAACTGGTAGGATTGCTCGGCCCGTCCGCACCGCGGTAGGCCGGACCACACCGGCGGCCGTCCGGTGCGGACGTCGGACATGTCAGACTCAAGCACCCGGCCCCCTCGCGCCAACGGTGGCGCACGGGCCGGTTAAGGGAGAAGATCGTGCCTGGAACAGTCGCACAACCGGAGGGGATCACCAACCCGCCGATCGATGAGCTGCTGGAGCGCAGCTCGTCCAAGTACGCGCTGGTGATTTTCGCGGCTAAGCGGGCGCGCCAGATCAACGCCTACTACAGCCAGCTCGGTGAGGGCCTGCTGGAGTACGTCGGCCCGCTGGTGGAGACCACCCCCCAGGAGAAGCCGCTGTCGATCGCGCTACGCGAGATCAACGCCGGGCTGCTGCGGGCCGAGCCGGCCGAGACCTGAGCGGGGGCGCGGTGGCGCGCGTCGTGCTCGGCGTCGGTGGTGGAATCGCCGCCTACAAGGCCTGTGAGCTGCTGCGGTTGCTCACCGAGTCCGGGCACGAGGTACGGGTCGTGCCGACCGCGGCGGCGCTGCGGTTCGTCGGCGCGCCCACCTGGGAGGCGCTGTCGGGCCGGCCGGTCGCGGCCGACGTGTGGACCGGCGCCCACGAGGTGCCGCACGTGCGCATCGGGCGCGAGGCCGAGCTGGTCCTGGTCGTGCCGGCCACCGCCGACCTGCTGGCCCGCGCCGCCACCGGGCTCGCCGACGACCTGCTGACCAACACGCTGCTGACCGCCCGCTGCCCGGTGGTGTTCGCGCCGGCCATGCACACCGAGATGTGGCAGCACCCGGCCACGGTGGCCAACGTCGCCACCCTGCGCGAGCGGGGAGCCCTGGTGCTGGAACCGGCCACCGGGCGGCTGACCGGGCCGGACACGGGCAAGGGGCGGCTGCCGGAGCCGGAGCAGATCTTCGAGGTGGCGGTGCGGGTGCTCGCGCGGGGCGCGGCCGCCCCGGACCTGACCGGGGTGCGGGTGCTGGTCACCGCCGGCGGCACCCGGGAGCCGGTGGACCCGGTGCGGTTCCTGGGCAACCGCTCGTCCGGCAAGCAGGGGTACGCGATCGCAAGCGCCGCCGCCGCCCGCGGCGCGGCCGTCACGGTGGTCGCGGCGAACGTGTCGCTGCCCGACCCGGCCGGTGCCGAGGTCATCCGGGTCGAGACGACCGAGCAGCTGCGCCGCGCGACGCTGGCGGCCGCGGCCACCGCCGACCTGGTCGTCATGGCGGCCGCGCCCAGCGACTTCCGCCCCGCCGACGTGGCCGCGGAGAAGATCCGCCGGCAGGAGGAGGGGGCCGGGCCGGTGCTGCGTCTGGTCCCGACCGCCGACGTGGCCGCCGAGCTGGGTGCCGCCAAGCGTCCGGGCCAGGTGCTGGTGGCCTTCGCCGCCGAGACCGCCACCGGCGAGGAGGCGGTGGCAAGCGCGCGGGCCAAGCTCGCCCGGAAGCGGGCCGACCTGATCGTGCTCAACCGGGTGGGTCCGGACGGCCAGGGGCGGCAGCGGGGGTTCGGCACCGACACCAACGCGGCCACGGTCATCGGCGCCGACGGTTCCACCGTGGTGTTGGACGAGCGGCCCAAGGACGAACTGGCTGACAACATCCTCGATCTGGCCAAAACATACCTACATGCCGCTTAACCTCTAACATGGCATCGAAGCATCACCGCACCGGACGCGACGGCGCCGGCTCGGTAGGCTTTGCGGAATGACCATCTGATGCGTGACGAAGGAGCGCCGTGTCCCGCCGTCTGTTCACCTCCGAGTCGGTCACCGAGGGTCACCCCGACAAGATCGCCGACCAGATCAGCGACGGCATCCTCGATGCACTGCTCGCGCAGGACCCCCTGAGCCGGGTCGCCGTGGAGACCCTGATCACGACGGGTCAGGTCCACGTGGCCGGCGAGGTCACCACCCAGGCGTACGCCGACGTCCCGGAGATCGTCCGCCGCATCATCCTCGACATCGGGTACGACTCCTCCAAGAAGGGTTTCGACGGCGCGTCGTGCGGCGTGAACGTGTCCATCGGCTCCCAGTCCCCGGACATCGCCCTGGGCGTGGACCAGGCGCTGGAGCTGCGGACCGGGGCGGCCAGCGATCCACTCGACGCCCAGGGCGCCGGCGACCAGGGCATGATGTTCGGCTTCGCCTGCACCGAGACCCCTGAGCTCATGCCGCTGCCGATCGCACTGGCGCACCGGCTCTCGCAGCGGCTGGCGGCGGTGCGCAAGGACGGCACCATCCCCTACCTGCGCCCGGACGGGAAGACCCAGGTGACCATCGAGTACGAGGGGATGCGGCCCGTCCGCCTGCACACGGTGGTCGTCTCCAGCCAGCACGCCGGCGACATCTCGATCGAGGAGCTGCTCACGCCCGACATCCGCGAGCACGTCATCGCGCCCGAGGTGGACGGCCTGGGCCTGGACGTGGACGGCTTCCGGCTGCTGGTCAACCCGACCGGCCGGTTCGAGGTGGGCGGTCCGATGGGCGACGCCGGCCTCACCGGCCGGAAGATCATCGTCGACACGTACGGCGGGTACGCGCGCCACGGCGGCGGCGCGTTCTCCGGCAAGGATCCCTCCAAGGTGGACCGGTCCGCCGCCTACGCGATGCGGTGGGTCGCCAAGAACGTCGTGGCCGCCGGCCTGGCGGAGCGGTGCGAGGTGCAGGTCGCGTACGCGATCGGCAAGGCGCAGCCGGTGAGCCTGTCGGTGGAGACGTTCGGCACCGAGCGGGTCTCGCCGCAGCGGATCGAGAAGGCGATCCGCGAGGTGTTCGACCTGCGCCCGGCGGCGATCATCCGGGATCTCGAGCTGCTGCGGCCGATCTACCTGCAGACCGCCGCCTACGGTCACTTCGGACGCGAGCTGCCCGACTTCACCTGGGAACGCACCGACCGGGTCGCCGATCTCAAGGCCGCCACCTCCTGACGCCACCAGCCCTGGGGCCGCCGCATCCTGGCGCGCCATCACCCGCTGGCGCCGACGCCCGGGCCCGACCCCGGTCGCGGCCCGGCACAATGCTCCGGTGACCACGCGCACCTCGCGCCGGGCGCGCGACCGCCAGCCGGCCGAGCGGCTGCCGGTCGCGCGCGTGTGCGTGGACCTGCCCCTGCCCCACCTGGACCGGCCGTTCGACTACCTCGTCCCCGCCCGCGACGACGCGGCCGCCGCGCCCGGCACCCGGGTCCGGGTCCGGTTCGCCGGGCAGCTGGTCGACGGCTGGCTGCTGGAGCGGGCCGCCACCAGCCCCCACACCGGCACGCTGGCCTTCCTGGAGCGGGTGGTCTCACCGGAGCGGGTGCTCACCGACGAGGTGCTGCGGCTGGCGCGGGCCGTCGCCGCCCGGTACGCCGGCAGCCTCGCCGACGTGCTGCGCCTGGCGGTGCCGCCCCGCCACGCGCGGGTGGAGGCGGAGCCGGCCCCGCAGGTCGGGGCAGGTCCGGCGGCGGGCCCGCACCCGGACGCCTGGCGGGCGTACCGCGACGCGTGGCGGGCGTACCCGTCCGGACCGGAGTTCCTGCGGGCGCTGGCGGCCGGCCGGGCGCCGCGGGCGGTGTGGCAGGCGCTGCCGGGTGAGGACTGGCCGGCCCGGTTCGCCGAGGCGGCGGCGGCCACGGTCGCCGGTGGCCGGGGCGTGGTCGCGGTCGTCGCCGACGCCCGGGACCTGGACCGGCTCGACCAGGCGCTCCGGGCGGCGCTCGGGTCCGACCGGCACGTGGCACTGTCGGCCGCCCTGGGACCGGCGGAGCGCTACCGGCGGTTCCTGCGCGCCAGCCGGGGGACGGTGGCGGTGGTGGCCGGCAACCGCGCGGCCGCCCTGGCGCCGGTACCGGCGCTCGGCCTGGTGGCGATCTGGGACGACGGTGACGACCTGCACGCCGAGCCCCGGGCGCCGTACCCGCACGCCCGCGAGGTCCTGCTCACCCGCGCGCAGCTGGCCGGCGCCGGCGCGCTCGTCGCCGGCTACTCCCGGACCGCCGAGGCGCAGCAGCTGGTGGAGACCGGCTGGGCCAGGGCGCTGGTGGCCGACCGCGCCACCGTGCGGCGGCGCTGGCCGCGGGTGGTGCCGGTGGGGGACGAGCGGCAGCTGGCCGCCGACCCGGCGGCCGCGGCGGCCCGGCTGCCCAGCGTGGCCTGGCGGGCCGCCCGCGCCGCGCTGGCCGCCGGCGCACCGGTGCTCGTCCAGGTGCCACGGCGCGGGTACGTCCCGGCCGTGGCGTGCGACCGGTGCCGCGCGCCGGCCCGGTGCCCCGGCTGCGGGGGCCCGCTGCAGCTGCCCTCGGCCCGGGCGGCGGCGGGCTGCCGCTGGTGCGGCCGTACCGTGGCCGGCTGGCGGTGCGCCGACTGCGGCGGCACCACACTGCGGGCCTCGGTGGTGGGCGCGGCACGCACCGCCGAGGAGCTGGGGCGGGCGTTCCCCGACGTGCCGGTGCGCTCCTCCGGCGGGGACGCGGTGCTGCCGCGCGTGCCGGCCGGCCCGGCGCTGGTCGTCGCCACACCCGGCGCCGAGCCGTTGGTCGCCGGCGGGTACGGCGCGGTGCTGCTGCTGGACACCTGGGCGCTGCTGACCCGGGCGGACCTGCGGGCCGGCGAGGAGACGCTGCGCCGCTGGTCGGCGGCGGCGGCGCTGGCGCGGCCCGCGAGCCAGGGCGGGACCGTGGTGGTGGTCGCCGACGGCGCGCTGCCCACCGTGCAGGCGTTGGTGCGCGGGGACCCCGCCGGGTACGCCGAGCGGGAGCTGGCCGAACGGCGGGCGCTGCGGTTTCCGCCCGCGGTACGGGTGGCCACCCTGACCGGTCCGCCGGAGGCGGTCGCGGAGCTGCTGGCCGAGGCGCGGCTGCCCGCGGGCACCGAGACGCTCGGCCCGGTGCCGGTCGGCGAGGACCAGCACCGGGTGCTCCTGCGGTGTCCGCGCGCCACGGGCCCGGCTCTGGCCGCGGCCCTGCACGCCGCGGCGAGTGTGCGCAGCGCCCGCAAGGCCCGCTCGGCGGTCCGGGTGCGGATCGACCCGCTGGACCTCTACTGAGCGCGGACCTCCCCGGAGCGCGCTACGGCTGCTGCAGCTCCACCTCGAGGTTGTGGTAGATCGGTCCCATGGTCGTCAGCGCCGCCATCTGCCGGGCGACGGCGTCGGTCTCCGGCCGGGCGCTGTTGGCCATGGCCTCCTCGTAGGTGGGAACTCGACGATCATGTAGTGGTGCCTGGGGTTGTCGCGGTCCTGTGCCAGGGCCAGCCGCGTGAACGACTGCTCCGGGCCGCTCTGGCTCAGCAGGTCGGCCAGCTCGTCGGGGCGGTCGGTCTCGAACTCGACGATCTGGATGAAGCTCATCGCAGGTACCTCCCCGTCGCCGCGGGTCTGCCGCATGTGTCAGATGCCCCAAACTAGCACTTACCCGATATGCCGGATACGAGTTCGTCGGCATCCGGTGTCCCGCGGCGGTGGCGGCGGCCGAATGATCCGTACACTGGGACGCCGGGAGCGGGGTGTGGACGACGACCGGCACCGCCGCGTCCCGCCGTTGGCGCGCCACCCGCCGCCGCACACAGCTTAAGGAGCGTCGCGTTGACCGTCCTTCCCATCCGCCTGTTCGGGGATCCCGTGCTCCGCACCCCGGCCGAACCGGTGACCGACTTCGACAAGCAGCTGCGCACGCTCGTCGCGGACCTCACCGACACCCTGCGCGACCAGCAGGGCAGCGGCCTGGCGGCTCCGCAGCTGGGGGTCAGCCTGCGGGTGTTCGTCTTCGACGTCGACGACGTCCAGGGGCATCTGGTCAACCCCGTGCTGGACTTCCCCGACGACGAGGAGCAGGACGGGCCGGAGGGATGCCTGTCGATCCCCGGCGTCTACGTCGACACCCGTCGCCGCATGAACGTGGTGGCCAAGGGCTTCAACATGTACGGCGACCCGGTGCAGCTGGTGGGCACCGGGCACATGGCCCGGTGCGTCCAGCACGAGACCGACCACCTCGACGGGGTGCTGTTCATCGACCGGCTCGACCCCCAGCGACGCAAGGAGGCGATGCGGCTGATCCGGGAGGCCGACTGGTACGACCCGGCGGCCCCACCGGTGGTGAAGGTCAGCCCGCACGCCGGCCCGTACCCCGACCCGTTCGGCCTGGGCGGGTAGTCGTGCGCCTGGTCTTCGCCGGCACGCCGGAGGTGGCGTTGCCGTCGCTGGACGCGTTGGCCGAGTCCCGGCACGAGCTGCTCGCGGTCGTGACCCGCCCGGACGCCCCGGCCGGCCGCGGCCGGCGGCTGGTCCGTTCCCCGGTCGCGCAGTGGGCCGACCGGCGCGGGCTGGAGGTGCTCACCCCCGCCCGCCCACGCGAACCGGCGTTCCTCGCCCGGCTGCGTCAGCTGTCGCCCGACTGCGTGCCGGTGGTCGCCTACGGCGCCCTGGTACCGCCGGAGGCTCTGGCGATCCCCACCCACGGGTGGGTCAACCTGCACTTCTCACTCCTGCCGGCGTGGCGGGGCGCGGCGCCGGTGCAGCACGCCATCCTGGCCGGTGACGAGATCACCGGCGCGAGCGTCTTCCAGCTCGAGGAGGGACTGGACACCGGGCCGGTGTACGGCACGATCACCGAGCGCATCACCGACACGGACACCGCCGGCGACCTGCTGGCCCGCCTCGCCGACGCCGGGGCCCGGCTGCTCGTGCAGGTGCTGGACGCGATCGAGGCGGGTGCGGCCAGGGCCGTCCCGCAACCGTCCGAAGGGGTCAGCCACGCTCCGAAGATCACCGTCGACGACGCCCGGGTGCGTTGGACGGAGCCCGCGTTCGCGGTCGACCGGCGGATCCGCGCCTGCACCCCAGACCCGGGTGCGTGGACCACGTTCCGCGGCGAGCGGGTCAAGCTCGGACCGGTCCGGCCCGCACCCGACCAGCCGGCCCTGCCCCCGGGCGTCCTGCGCGCCGCGCGGGACCGGGTGCTCGTCGGCACCGGCACCGTACCGGTGGTGCTCGGCGACGTGCAGCCCGCCGGCAAGCGGCCGACCGCGGCCACCGACTGGGCCCGGGGCGCCCGCCCGGCGGCGCAGGAGCGGTTCGAGTGAGCGATCCCCGCCCGCCCCGGCGGCCGGGCCGGGGCCGGCCCGGCCGCGACCGCCACGCGGGCCGTGGGCAGCGCCCGACGCGCGTCGACCGGGGCCGGCGGGACGGGTGGCCACGCCCCGAGCGGGAACGGCCGGAGCGGCGGCCCGCCGGCGACCCACGCCGGGTCGCGTACGAGGCGGTCGCCGCGGTCCACCGCGACGACGCGTACGCCAACCTGGTCCTGCCGCACCTCATCGGCCGAGCCGCGCTCGCCGACCGGGACGCCGCGCTCGCCACCGAGCTCACCTACGGCACGCTGCGACGCCGCGGCACGCTCGACGCGGTGCTCGCCGCCGCCGCCGACCGACCGGTGGAGCGGATCGACCCGCCGGCGCGCGACGCGCTGCGGCTGGGCGCCTACCAGGCACTTTTCACCCGCATCCCCGCCCACGCCGCGGTCGCGTCCACCGTCGACCTGGTCCGCCGGGTCCATCCCCCCGCCACCGGCTTCGCCAACGCCGTGCTGCGCCGCGTCGCCGACCGGTCCCTGGACGAGTGGATCGCGGAGGTGGCGCCCGCTGCGACCGACGACCCGGTCGGCCACCTGGCGGTGGTGCACAGCCATCCGGCGTGGATCGTCCGGGCCTTCGCCGAGGCGCTGGGGGAGGACCTGTCCGGCGGCGGTGCCGGGTCCCAGACCGCGCGGGCGCTCGCGGCCGACAACGAGCCGGCACCGGTGCACCTGTGCGCCCGGCCGGGGCGGGTGGACGCGGTGACGCTCGCCGACGAGGTCGGCGGGTCCCCGGGTGTGTTCTCGCCGTACGCGGTGTACCTGCCGGGCGGGGCGCCCGGGCGGGTGCGCGCGATCGCCGACGGGCGGGCCCACGTCCAGGACGAGGGCTCCCAACTGGTCACCGCCGCGCTGGCGGCGGCCGCCGTGTCGGGCGGGCCGGCGGAGCGCTGGCTGGACATGTGCGCCGGTCCGGGCGGCAAGGCCGCGCTGCTGGGTGCGCTGGCCGCGCAGCAGGCGGCGACCGTGACCGCGGTGGAGGTGGCCGAGCACCGGGCCCGCCTGGTGGCCGAGGCGGTCTCCGGCCTGCCGGTGCGGGTGGTGCGGGCCGACGCCCGCGAGGTCGGGCCGGGGGAGGAGATCCCACCCGCGGCGTTCGACCGGGTGCTCGTGGACGCGCCGTGCACCGGCCTGGGCGCGCTGCGGCGCCGTCCGGAGGCTCGCTGGCGGCGCACCCCGGCCGACCTGCCGGCGCTCACCCGGCTGCAGCGCGAGCTGCTGGTGGCGGCCATCGCCGCGGTCCGACCCGGCGGGGTGGTGGCGTACGTGGTGTGCTCCCCGCACGTGGTGGAGACCCGGGTCAGCGTGGCGGAGGGGCGGCGGCGCAGCCCGCACCGCACCGAGCTGCTGGACGCCCGCCCCCTGCTGCCCGCCGGCATGCCGGAGCTCGGCGACGGGCCGACCGTGCAGCTGTGGCCGCACCGGCACGGCACCGACGCGATGTTCCTGGCCGTGCTGCGACGCCTCGCCTGATCGACACGTGCCACACTGTCGGCATGGCAGAGCCGATGTCCGCGCCGTCGCTCGTGCGGCGGCAGTACGCGCGGCCGGACCAGCTCCGCACCCGGCAGAGGCTCTGGTCGTACCACACCGGTCGGTCCTGGATGGACGACGCTCTGGACACGGTGGGCGCCCGTGGCGGCGAGACCGTCCTGGACGTCGGTTGCGGGGCCGGACGGTGGCTGGCGGCGCTGCGGCGCCGTGGTCACACCGGCCGCCTGCTGGGCGTGGACATCTCGCCCGGCATGGCCGCGGCCGCCGCCGAACGCACCGGAGCGGCGGCGCTGGTCGCGGACGCGGTCGCGCTGCCGCTGCCGGACGCGACCGCCGACGTCGCACTCGCCGCGCACATGCTGTACCACACGCCGGAAGTGCCGGCGGCGGTGGCGGAGCTGCGGCGGGTGGTGCGACCGGGAGGCGTCGTGCTCGCCACCACCAACGGCGCGCGGCACATCGCCGAGATCCGCGCCGTCATGGACGAGGCGGCGGCACGGGTCGGAGCGAGGCGGCGCGCCATCACGCCCTCGTTCACGCTCGAGAACGGCGAGGAGATCCTCGGCGCCAGTTTCACCCGCGTACGGCGGCACGAGCGGGTCGCCGCCGTCGTGGTCCCCGCGGTGGAGCCGGTGGTCGACTACGTCGCCAGCTTCGACGATCCGCAGCTCGTCGGCCTGCCGGCCGGCACACCGTGGCGGGACTTCCTGGCGGAGGTCGACCGGATCGTGCGCGACCACGTTCGACGGCACGGCGCGTTCACCGTCACCCGCCACCCCGGCTTCTTCGTGTGTGCCTGACCGGCGACATCGCGTACATCACTGCGCGGGTCGCTATGCGGCACGCTCCCGAGTAAGGCAAACTATGTCCTGATAATCGGGAACTCTGGAGCGGAGACATGGGCGTCACGGGAAGCAACCACCGCAACCTCACCGCCGACCGGGCGATCCAGCTGCTGTTGCTGTACGACGATGACCGGCCGGTCCTGACCGCCGCCGAGGTCGCGGAACGGCTGGGGATGTCCCGTAGCACGACCTACCGCTATCTTCAGAGTCTCCGGGCGGCCGGGATGCTGGAGGAGGACGCCCGTGGCTTCCGGCTGGGGATGCGGATCTTCCAGCTGGCACACATCGCCCGGAAGGGACTCGGCCTCTCCGAGGTGGCGCTGCCAGTCATGCGCCGCCTGGCTGAGCAGACCGGAGAAACCGTCCTGCTCACCCGGCGTGTGGGACACAGGGTCGTATGCCTGGAACGGGAGGAGAGCACCCACCACCTGCGCCTGTCCTACGAGCGCGGACAGATCCTGCCCATCCACGCGGGGGCCTCCGGCCTGGTGCTGCTGGCCTGGCTCACCGCGCAGGAACTCGACGAGGTGCTCCGGGCCGCTCCGCTGGAGCAGTTCACACCCTCGACCACCACCGATCCTCAGGTGCTGCGCGCGCGTCTCGCGGAGATCCGCAAGGTCGGCTACTGCGTGACCTTCGGGGAGCGCGATCCCGGGGTGGTCGGGGTCGCCGCGCCCGTGCGGGGACGCCACGGCGCGGTTGTGGCCGGCCTGAGCGTCGTCATGCCGCAGCCCCGGATGGATGTCGACATGCTGCAGTCGACCATCGACCTGGTGACCACCTCGGCGGAGGAGATCGGCGCGGCGGTGCGCCTCATCGACAGCTGAGGACCGGGCCGGCCCGGGCCGGATGACGGCGTCAGTACGACTTCGGCATGCCGAGGGCACGCTGTCCGAGGTAGGACAGGACCAGGTTGTTGCTGACCGGGGCTATCTCCAGCAGTTTCGTCTCCCGGAACTTGCGTTCGACGTCGTACTCCCTGGCGAAGGCGTTGCCGCCGTAGGCGGTCATCGCGGCGTTGGCGGCGCGCCAGGCCGCGGTCGACGCCAGGTACTTCGCCAGGTTCGCCTCCACACCACACCGTGCGCCCCGGTCGAACAGCGCGGCAGCCTTGAAGCGCATCAGGCTGGCCGCCTCCACCGCCGCGTACGCCTCGGCGATGGGAAACTGCACGGCCTGGTTGGCCGCGACCGGCTTACCGAACACCGTCCGGGACGCGGCGTAGGCGGACGCCCGCTCGACGAAGAACCGACCGTCACCGACCGCCTCGGAGGCGATCAGGATCCGCTCCGCGTTCCAGCCGTCGATGATGTAGCGGAGCCCTTCCCCTTCCTCCCCGATCCGGTTCTCCACGGGTACCTCCAGGTCGGTCAGAAAGACCTGGTACGTGTGGTGGTTGAACATGACCGGGATCCTGGAGACCTGCACGGCGTCGCCGGCGCTGCGCAGGTCGACCAGGAGGACGGACAGCCCTCTCGTGGCCGGACCCGACGAGGGGAGCGGAGACGTGCGCACGAGCAGGAGCATGAGGTCGGAGTACGCCACGCGGGAGATGAAGGTCTTCTGACCGTTGACGACGTACCGGTCTCCCTTGCGGACGGCCGTCGTTGAGATCTTGGTGGTGTCGGAGCCGGCATCCGTCTCGGTGATGCCGAAGGCCTGCAGGCGCACCCGCCCGGCGGCGATGTCGGGAAGGTACGCTGCCTTCTGCTCCGGGCTTCCGTGCCTGAGCAGAGTGCCCATGGTGTACATCTGAGCGTGGCACGCGTTGGCGTTGCCACCGGAACGGTGGATCTCCTCCAGGATGATGCCCGCCTCCGTGATGCCGAGTCCGCCACCGCCGTACTCCTCGGGGATCAGGACCGACAGCCACCCGAGCTCGGTGAGCGTCCGCACGAACTCCTCCGGGTAGTCTCCGGTGGCCTCCAGTCGCTGCCAGTAGCTGCCGGGAAACCGGGCACAGACCTCGCGGATGGCCTCGGCGATCGCGACCTGGTCCTCGGTGAGATCGAAGTGCATGGCTGCCTCCTATGAGGGAGCGTCGCCCGAGAAGCTGGTGGAGCGCCAGAGGTCGGTCGCCGTCAGGAAGCGGTTGAGCTCGCCGGACAGGTCGTCGGTAGCGGGCACGTACGCGACGATGCAGCGGGTCGATCCGGCCTGCTCGTACTCGGCGAGCTTGGCGGGGAGCCGGGTGAGATCGCGGTCGGCGTACATGGGGACGCTGTCGACCATCTCGTCGGGGATGAGCGCGCGAGCTGCCGCAAACCCCTGGCTGCGGTGTGCGGCCTTGACGGCGGTGACGACCTCGCCCCATCCCATCTTCGTGAGGGTCTCGGAGTAACCGCGCTGCAGTGAGTAGAACGTGAGGACCTTCTTCAGCGCCCACCGGGCGACCGCCGGGTCCGCGGCGAGTGACACGCGCACCTTCGAGACGACCTCGAGGCTGTCGGGGTCGCGACCGGCGTCGCGGGCCCCGCTGCGGAAGTCGTCGACGATGCGCCGGATCATCGGCGGGTCGGCCATGTTGATGACGATGCCGTCGGCGATACGCCCGGCCAGACGCGCCATCTGCGGCCCGAGACCGGCGATCCAGATCCGCAGGGGTTCGGAGGGCGGCCGGAACGCCATCTTGAACGATCCGTGGGTGCGGTGGAAGTCACCGTCGTAGTCCGGGACACGTTCTCCGGAGTAGGCGGCGCGGAGGATCTCGACGTACTCCCTCATCCGCCGCAGTGGCCGGTCGAAGGTCTGTCCGTGCCAGCCCGCGATGACCGGGTTGCCGACCCCGAGCCCGAGGATGAGCCGGTTGCCGGACAGCTCGTTGAAGGAGGCCGCCTGCAGGGCCAGGGTGATGGGGGAGCGGCCGTAGATGTGGTAGATCGCCGTCCCCAGCATGATGGTGGAGGTCGTGGCGGCCATGGCCGACAGGAGCACCATGGGGTCACGCGAGTTCGACTCGCCCTTCCATACCGCACCGAAACCGACCCGCTCGGCCACCTGCGCCGACTCCAGGCAGATCCTCATCGGGATCTGCGCGGCGGAGTTGAACTCCGTGTCGATGATCATGCGACTCTCCTCCCGTGATGGCCGGCCCGCTCAGCGCGTGTACCAACCGTGCGGATCGAGCCGGCTGCGGATGAGATCCAGCTGCTCGGCCGTTGGTGCGGGGGTCTCGGCCGGCGCTCCTCTGAGCAGCGGGATCGGCGTGTCGGCGACGACCGCGTCGGGGTCCTCGCCCGGATGCACACTGTCAAGGACCGCTCCCTGCGGGCCGATGGCGATGACGGCGCGGTCGGTCACGATCGCGCACGTCCCTCCACCGGTGAGCCCGAACTGGTCGCGAGGGCGGCCCCGCACCATCCGCCCGGGGCTGGTCACGAAGGGCAGCACCCGGGCGAACTTGCGCGGCTGGTGGCTCATGATGACCACGGTGCGGGCCGCGTGCGAGGCGATGTCGTTGCCGCCTCCGGAGCCGTTGAAGCGCCGCCGCGAACCGTCCTCGGCGACCACCTCGGTGGTGTTGATCGATCCCCATTGGTCCACCTGCAGGGCACCGAGCATTCCCAGGGTGACACGCCGGCCGTGGAGCATGACGCCCAGGATCTCCAGCATCGACCCGAAGGACGACCCACCCTGCCACATGCGCGGGTCCGCGATGCCCATCGCCGGCTCGGTCGGGTCGGGCTCGAACACGCCGATCTCCAGCAGCAGGCGGGTCGACGGGGCGTGCGTGTACCGCGCCAGCAGGGCGGCGACCTGCGGCAGCCCAAGCCCGACGATGGCGACGTCCCCGTCGCGGACCTGAAGGGACCCGGCCACGGCCAGCATCTCGCCCCGGGTCCAGGCCGGCCTGGCCGTCATGCCGCCGCCTTGGACAGGAACGCGTCGAACGTGCCGGTGCCGAAGACCCACTCGTCCAGATAGGCCGCCGTGCCTGCGGCATCCGCCGCCGCCTGGGCGTACCGCCTCAGGTGGGCGCCGTCGTAGTCGTAGCGCCCGAACACCGCGGTGGGGTACGCGCCCCGGGGTGCGGCGACCACCGCGTGGACGAGGGCAGCCGGAATGTGCACGTGCGACGGGTCGATGGCACCTACGTCGACCACCTCCTCGGCCAGGACGATGACGGTGTCGGCGGCCCGGACCGTCTCGGGAATGCTCCAGGTGGGCCCGGCGATGACGGCGTTCCCGGCGGTGTCGGCGACGTCGACGTGCACCACGGCGACGTCGGTCCGCAGGGGCGGCAGGACCAGACACGGGGTCCCGTCGAACGGATCCTCCGCGAGGCGTGCGTGGCCGCCGGCGATGAGCGCCTGTGCGAGGTCGGAGCCGAGCAGGGAGCGCGTCGCGATGAACGGCAGGCCCAGCGCACCCGCGTGCAACCGCAGCGTCAGCGCCAGGGCCGAGTACTCGACCAGTCGCAACGTACCCGCCATGGCGGCCCGGTTGACCGCGTGCAACGGCCCGAAGCGGTCCAGCGATCCGCCGCCGTAGGAGAGGTCGTCGACCGCGCCCGCGGCCACCAGCAGGTCCGTCTCCATCCCCCCGATGACCTGGGTCAGGGACAGCCGGTGACGGCGCGCCCGGACCAGCTCGTGCGCGAACGCGACAGCGTTTCGCGTGATGGCGAAGCCGCACAGCGCCAGCCTCGTCCCGTCCCGGATGTCCGCCACGACGTCGGCGAGGCTCTCGCGACGGTCGGGTCCGGCCCTCATGGGTGCGCCGGCTCCGGATCCAGACCGAGCAGCCGCGCCGGCGTGTCGCACAGGATGGTCTTCACGTCCGCCGGCTCCACCCCGAACCCGAGCAGCGCGCGCACGAACACGCGCATGCCGGCGACGCTGTCCAGGTGCAGCACCTGCCCGAAGTCCGACCCGCTGACGCACCGGGCCGGACCGATTCTCCGGATGACCTCGACCGTCTCCATCGGATCCTGCACCGGCTGGTACAGAGACGGGATCATCGGCTGGCAGTACACCCCGACATATGTGCCCAGATCCGCCAGGGTCGCCATCTCGGTCAGCAGCAGCTTGTTCAGCTCCAGCAGCGGGTGGTCCAGCACCGTGCGGACCCCCAGCTCGTTGGCGAGTGTGCACAGGGGCAGCAGCTCCTCGTAGTCGGTGTGTCCCAGCCCGATGGCGACACCCGCCTCCGCCGCGATCGACATCACCTCCCGGACCTCCGGAAGGACCTCTCCCGAGGGGGCCACCAGGCGGATGTACTCGTCCGGGTCAGGGTCCAGGTTCGCCGAGCGCGCCCACCCGTAGGACCTGAACGTGGGGAACCAGATGCACTTGAAGTTCGGATACTTCAGGGCGACCCGGACCGCCTGGGGGTTGACACCGAGGTTGAGGCCCAGCCCGCCGTAGACCTCCACCCGGTGTGTCAGGCGCCCGTCGAGGACCATCTCGTCGATCTGCTTCTGCACCAGGTACGCCGCACCGGCGGTGAGGTTCCAGTGGTCCTTGAACGCGACCGCCCGCATCTTCGCGCGTGACGCGTCGACCGCGATCTGCAGCATGTCCTGCGAACGGGGAACGAAGTCGGGGAAGGCGTGGATGTGGTGGTCGATCGCGCCCTCGAGGAACTCGTCCTCGACCCCCGGACGGATCGCCGTCAGCCGGGGATTGTCCTTGAGCATCTCATAGAAGTAGGTGCGCGAGTTCAGCTGGCGTGCCCGCGCCACGGTCAGGGTCCGACCCACGCGCTGTTCCCCGGCCGCCTCCGTAAGGACATGCTCGTCACACATGTGCCTGGTCGCCTCGCATCCGTGTCCGCTGTCTCGACCTGGTCCGGGCAGGGGTCGCCGGCCGCGGAGCTGTGGCTCAGCCGCGCCACCGGGCGACATAGTGTCCTGATATTCAGGAGATCCAGCCCTTATATCGGGAAGATAGACGGAGAGGCCTGCCACGTCAACAGTCGGGGGCTGCCCGCAACCGGGCCGCCTACGATGCGGGATCCGCACCGGTCCACACTTTGTGCTGTTCAAGGCCGTCCCGATCAACCTGGCTCGCCGCCCGAGGCCGGCTGGTCCCTTCTTGACAACCCGCTGGTGTCGCCATAGCCTCCCAGATCTAAAGCCAACCGTTTCGTTTATCGGGAATCAACCTCGACCCCACGCCCGGCACCGACGACGGGAGTTGAGCCATCCGACCAGCCACCACGTCCCCAGCAGCCGCGTCGGGCGCCACCGCCGCCGCGGTACGCCGACGGCCGTGGTCGCTGCCGGGTCGGCGGGCGGGCAAAGGGGCGGTGGGCGTGGCTGCCGCGGTGGGCGTGTGGGAGTTGCTCCGCGCCGTCGGGGTGTTCCCGGAGCCGTTCGTCCCCTCGTTCGGCTCGATCGTCATCGCCGCGGGGCGGGATCTGCTCAACGGGACGCTCCTGCGCCCGCTCGCGACCACGTTGACCGCCTGGTCACTGGGTCTGGCGATCGCGGCCGGCCTGGGTCTGGTGCTCGGCGCGGCGATGGGCACGTGGTGGTGGGCCGCCGCCACCGGCAGGATCCTCGTCCGCTTCCTGCGTCCCGTCCCGTCCGTGGCGCTCATACCGGTCGCCATCCTCGCCGCGGGACTGGGCCTGAAGATGACGCTCATCCTGGTGGTCTTCGCCAGCGTGTGGCCGATCCTGATCAACACCGCGTACGGTGTCCGCGAGGTCCCCCAGCCGTACCGCGACACCGGCCGGGTGGCCGGGCTGTCAGCGTCCCGGGTGGTGCTGCGGGTGACCGTTCCCGCGGCGCTACCGGCCGTGGCGACCGGCATCCGCGTCTCCGCCGCGATCGCGCTCGCGGTCACGATCGCCACCGAGCTGATCACCGGCACGGGAGGGCTGGGCGCCCACATCCAGACCGCGCGTCAGGGCGCCCAGTTCGTGGACGCCTACGCGGGCATCCTCCTTGGTGGATTGATCGGCCACCTCATCAACATCGTCGCTCTCGGGCTGGAGCGGCGGGTGTTGTTCTGGAGTGCCGAGCACAGGAAGCAGCGATCATGAGCACGGCACGGGCCGCGGTGGCAGCCAGCGCGGAACGGTTGCTCGGCTGGCTGGCGTTCGTGGGTGCGGTGGCGGCCTGGCAGGTGGTCGCGACCATGGGAGAGGCCCGCTCGGTCGCCTCCTTCGGCGACTCCGCCCGCGCCCTGGTGGACATCCTGTGGGGTCCGGACCTGGCTGACCACGTCCTGCCCTCACTGGGCAGGGTGGTGGCCGGCTTCGGCGTGACCGCCCTCGTCGGGATCGGGTTCGGCCTGCTGTTGGGAACCTTCCACGGAATAGAGCCGTGGGTCCGGCCGGTGATCGAGTTCCTACGGGCGGTGCCGCCGCCGCTCATCGTTCCCGTGGCGATGATGATCATGGGCTTGTCCGGGAACGTGGTCATCACCGTGATCGTCTTCGGCACGCTCTGGCCCGTACTCATCAACACCCTCGACGGCGCCAGCCGGGTCGAGCCGCTCTACCTCGACACCGCGCGTGTCTTCCGCAGTCCCCGTTGGGTGGTCCTGCGGTCGGTGGTCCTCCCCGCCAGCCTGCCGACGATCATGGCCGGCCTGCGGACCGCCCTGAGCATCTCACTGATCATGCTGGTGCTGGGCGAGATGCTCGCCTCCAGCACCGGTATCGGCTACCTCATCCTCACCTCGCAGCAGACCTTCGACGTGCCCGCCACCTACGGAGGGGTCCTCCTGCTGGGCCTGCTGGGCTGGACGTTCGACACGCTGTTCGTGGTCATCGAGCGGCGGGTCCTGCGCTGGAACAGTGAGTTTTCCGGAGGAAGCGATGTCTAGCGGCGCTTCGCTCGAGTGCCGGGACCTGGTCAAGAGCTTTCCGACACCGGCCGGGGAGCGGAGGGTCATCGAGCATCTGTCGATGCGTGTCGAGCCGGGCGAGTTCGCCGTCATCCTGGGACCGTCGGGCTGCGGAAAGACGACGCTGCTGCGGACGCTGAGCGGGTTGCTGCCCGTCGACCACGGTGAGGTCCGGGTGGACGGCCACGTCGTGCGGGACGTCCCCGACGACGTGGCCGTCGTGTTCCAGGAGTACAACAAGAGTCTCTTCCCGTGGCTGACCCTGGAGCGCAACGTACGGTTCGCGCTGCGCGGGCTCGGTAAGGCGCAGGCACGCGAGCGCGCCCGGGCCGCGCTGAGGAGGGTAGGTCTCGCCGAGTCCGCCCAGCAGTACCCGTGGCAGGTCTCCGGCGGGATGCAGCAGCGGGCGGCGATCGCGCGCGCTCTCGCCTGCCACGCCAACCTCGTCATCATGGACGAGCCCTTCGCATCGGTCGACGCGTTGACCCGGATCCACCTCGAGCTCATGCTGCTGGACATCTGGACCGAGTCACGGTTCACCGTCGTCTTCGTCACGCACGACATCGAAGAGGCGGTCCTGCTGGCCGACCGGATATTCGTCCTGTCCAGCCGCCCGGCGCGGGTAAAGGACGAGATCGTGGTCGGACTTCCCCGGCCGCGGGACCCGATCGCGACCAAGGCGCTGCCGCGGTTTCAGCAACTGCGGGAGCGCATCTTCGACCTCATCGAAGGCGCTGCGGGGGCGCCGATGCGCCGGGATGAGGGTCTGTCGGCACACCATCTCACCGCTGGCGGTTGACCTAGGAGAGTGAACATGGGACGCAGCAAGCCAGTGATGGCCCTCGTGGCCACCCTCGCCACCGGTGTGGCGCTGTCCGCCTGTGGCGGCGGTGACAGCGGCCAGGACGGCGCGACCGAGATCACAGTCGGGATCATCCCGGTGGCGGACGCGGGCGGCTACTTCGTGGCCGACGCCCAGGGGCTGTTCGAGAAGCACGGCCTCACGGTGACCGCGTCGAACATCGCCGGAGGCGCGGCGCTGGTCCCGGCGCTGGAGTCCGGCGCCACCAACGTGGGATTCTCGAACCTCGTGTCGGTGCTCCAGTCCGCGGCACAAGGGTTCAACACCAAGTGCATCGCCGGAACCCTGCGCAAGCCGGTGACCGGCCGCAACCTCGCCCTCGTCGTCTCGCCGGTGTACGCCGACGAGATCACCACGGCCAGGGACCTGGAGGGCAAGACCATCGCGGTGAACACGCTGGGCAACATCAACCAGCTGGTGGCCCAGGCGTGGATGGCCGACAGCGGCGCGGACGCGGGCTCGCCCCGCTTCGTGGCCGTCAACTTCCCCGACATGCCGGTCGCACTCATGAACGGTGACGTCGCCGCGGCGGTGACCGACGAGCCCTTCACCACCGTCTCACTGGAGGGCGGTGCCAAGCTCCTCGAGCCCCGTCCGTACCAGGCGATCGCGGCCGACCCGGTGTTCAGCTGTTGGCTGGTGGACGGCGCGTGGCTAGAGGAGAACCGGTCCGCCGCCGAGGCCTTCGTCGCGGCGCTGGAGGAGGCGGACGCCTACCTGGAGGCGCATCCTGACTACCTGCGCGAGATCCTTCCCGACTACACGAGCCTTTCACCGGAGCTCGCCTCGCAGATCGAGCTACCCGCGATCACGACCGAGATGAGCACCGCCGACCTCGCCGCCTGGGTGGGTCCGGCGCGCGAGTTCGGTCTCATCGACAAGGAGGTCGACGTCGACTCGATCCTGGTCCACCTTGGTTCCCGTTCCTGACCGACACGTCGCCGTTCCCGCCCGCGAGGCAGGAGGGAGGTTCTCAATGGCGCGGCCGACGAGGTCGTGGATGTTCGTGCCCGGCAACGTCCAGCGCTTCCTCGACAAGGCTGCCGGCAGCAGCGCGGACGTGGTCTTCCTCGACCTCGAGGACGGCGTACTGCCGGAGAGCAAGTCGCGGGCACGCGACATGGTGGTCACGGCCCTGCGGCGGCAGTGGCACGGACCTTTGCGATTCGTGCGGGTGAACGCCGTCGACACGCCCTGGTTCGAGGACGACCTGGCCGCGATCGTGGTGCCCGGCCTTGACGGAGTGTGCCTCCCCAAGGTGGAGGACGCGGAGGTGGTGCGCGACGTGGCAGCGCGGCTGGCGCGGTGGGAGTCCCGGAACGGCCTCGCGCCGGGATCCGTACGGGTCGTTGCCGCGATCGAGACCGCGCGCGGCCTCCTCCGCGCCCACGACGTCGCGGCGAGCGATCCCCGCGTCCTGGGGCTGATGTTCGGTGCTGAGGACTTCGCGCTCGACCTCGGCCTGGGCACCCACCGCGAAGCCGAGGCGGCCGAGTTGCTGGTCGCGCGCTCGTCGCTGGTGGTGGCGGCCGCGGCCGCACGGGTGCAGTCCATCGACGGCGTCTTCCCCGATCTTGACGACCCGGAGGGGCTGCTGGCCGATGTCGTGCGCGCGCGCCGGCTCGGCTTCAGCGGCAAGTCCACCTTCAACCCGCGGCAGGTCGAGGTCATCAACCGCGTCTTCAGCCCTCAGCCGGACGAGATCGAGTACGCCGAACGGGTGGTGGCGGCGTTCGAGGCGGCGCAGGCCCGCGGCGAGGCCTCGGTGGCGGTGGGCGGGCAGCTCGTGGACCTGCCCATCGTCCGCCGGGCGCAGCGGACCCTGGAACTCGCACGAGGTGAGGACGGTTGACATGGTGACGATCCAGGACGGTTGGCAGGGACGGTTCTTCGAGGATTTCGCGGTGGGGGACGTCTACCGCTGCCGGTACGGCCGTACCGTCACCGAGGCGGACAACATCCAGTTCACACTGCTGACCAACAACACCAACCAGATCCACTTCAACCGCGACTACGGCGAACGGACCGAGTGGGGGCGGTGCCTGGTCAACAGCGCGCTGACGCTGTCCATTGTGGCCGGCATGAGCGTCCCGGACGTGAGCGAGAACGGGTTCGCGCTCGGCTGGGAACGCATCGAGCTTCCCAACCCGGTCTTCCCCGGCGACACCCTCTACTCGGAAAGCGAGGTGCTGGAGAAGCGCGAGTCGCGGTCTCGCCCCACGCAGGGCATCATCAGGATCGAGACGCGCGGGTACAAGCAGGACGGGCAACTGGTCATCAGGTATGTCCGCTCCGTCATGGTCTGGAAGCGCGCCTTCGCGCCGAGCCGCGACATCTTCCCCGTCGGGAGACCGGGATGACGACCGCCGGAGACGACGGCCCGTTGGCGGGCGTGTCGGTGGTCGCCGTCGAGCAGGCGATCTCCATGCCGTTCTGCACCTTCATCCTGGCCGAGCTCGGCGCGGACGTCATCAAGATCGAGAGACCGGGAGCCGGCGACGTCGTACGCGGCTGGGACGACGTGGTGCGCGGGCTGTCCAGCGGCTACGTCTGGGTCAACGCCAACAAGCGCGCCCTGACCGTGGACCTGCGGCAGGAGAGCGGCCAACGGATCGTCCAGCGGCTCGCCGCGCAGGCCGACGTCTTCGTGGAGAACTTCGCACCGGGTGTCGGCGACCGCCTCGGCATCGGTGCCGGCACGCTCAGACGCCACAACCCGCGCCTCATCTACTGCAGCCTGTCGGGGTACGGTCAGGACGGGCCGTTCCGGGACGTCAAGGCGTACGACCTGCTCGTGCAGGGCGAGTCGGGCATCCTGCTGACCAACGGCTACCCGGAGGCGCCCGCCAAGGTGGGTCTGCCGATCACGGACCTCATCGCCGGTGCCACGGCCGCGATCGGCATCCTGGCCGCGCTCGTCGAGCGGGCACGCACCGGCCGTGGGACCTATCTCGACGTCGCCATGCTCGACTCCACGGCCCCGTGGCTGGGGTACTTCCCCCACCGGTACTGGCACCGGGGTGAGGAACCGCCCCGGACCGGCATGCGGCACCAGTACATCTGCCCGTACGGACCGTACCGGTGCGCCGACGGGGCCTACGTCAACCTGGTGGTCGCCAGTGATGCCCACTGGCGCGCCTTCTGCGAGCGCGTCGTCGAGCAGCCGGCCTGGCTGGACGACCCGCGGTTCGCGACGATGGAGTCCAGGCGCCGCCACCGTGACCTGGTCGAGGCCGCGGTCGAGGAGGTGATCGCGAGCCGGCCCTCCGGCGAGTGGCTGAGCCGGCTCGACCGGGCGGGACTGCCCTACGGGCGTGTGCGCACGATGGCGAGCGTGGTCGAGCATCCGCAGCTACGCCACCGTCACGCGTTCGTGCAGGCGGACTCACCCGTAGGTCCGGTGCCCGTCGCCAGGTTCCCGTTGAGCTCGCCCCACCGGCGACGGCAGGTGCCCGGCCTGGGCCAACACACCGACCAGATCCTGTCGGAGCTCGGGTTCAGTGCCGAGGAGATCGAACGGCTGCGAGAGCGTAGGGTCGTCTGACCCGGCAGCGGCGGCCGGAGCCGCGGACCGTCCCGCCCGTCGCCGCCGCGCCGACCCACCGCTCGACGCGGTGGCCGTCCGGTCGACGCGGCGGTGCTCCCACGGCCCCGTCGGCCCGGTTGGGAGACCGGCGGTTCGTAGACTGGCGCGGTGAACCCACCGGTGATCGCGCCCAGCATCCTCGCCGCCGACTTCGCCCGGCTGGCCGACGAGGCGAAGGCCGTGGAGGGTGTGGCCGACTGGCTGCACGTGGACGTCATGGACAACCACTTCGTCCCGAACCTCACCATCGGCCTGCCCGTGGTCCGCAGCCTGCGCCGGGCCACCACCCTGCCGCTGGACTGCCATCTCATGATCACCGACCCGGAGCGGTGGGCGGTCGGCTACGCCGAGGCGGGGGCGTACAGCGTCTCCTTCCACGCCGAGGCCTGCGACGACCCGGTGGCGCTCGCGCGCGACCTGCGGGCGGCCGGAGCACAGGCCGGCCTGGCGATCGACCGGGACACCCCCGTCGAGCCGTACCTGGAGCTCCTGCCGCAATTCGACCTCCTGCTGATCATGACGGTCAAGGCCGGCTTCGGCGGGCAGCGCTTCCTCGCGGACATGCTGCAGAAGGTCCGCGTCGCCCGACGGCACCGGGCCTCGGGACACCTGCGGCTGCGCCTGCAGGTCGACGGTGGGATCGGTGAGGACACCATCGAGGCGGCCGCGCGGGCCGGCGCCGACGCCTTCGTCGCGGGCACCGCGGTCTTCGGCACCGACGACCCGGCCGCGGCCGTGCGGCGCCTGCGGGAGCTCGCCACCGCCGCCACCGCCGCCTCGGCCTCCACGTAGGGTTGCCGGCTGGTTACGATGACGCGGTGACCGCGCCCCCGGCAGCACCGACGCCGCGTACCCCGCAGGCGGTGCCGACCCCGGCGACGCGAGCCGCCGAGCTGGTCGCCGTGGTCGACGACGACGTCGAGCTGGCCCGGTTCGTGGAGCGGAACCTCCGCTGCCACGGTCTGGAGGTCCTCCTCGTCCACGAGGCGTCGGGGGCGGTCGAACAGGTGTCGCGCGCCAAGCCGGACCTCGTGCTCGTCAGCGCCGGGCTGTCCGGCGGCGACGGGCTGGAGCTGACCCGCCAGCTGCGGGCCGACCCCGTGACCGCCGCGCTGCCGGTCATCGTGCTCACCGCCGCCGACCTGTCCGCCGCCCGGCTCGCGGCGCTGGCCGCGGGCGCGGACGACTGCGTGCCCAAGCCGTTCGACGCCGGGGAGCTGGTGGCCAGGGTGCTGGCCACCCTGCGCCGCAACCGGGAGTACCGGGAGGTGTCCCCGCTGACCGGCCTGCCCGGCAACACCCGGATCCTGCGCGAGATCGCCGACCGGGTCCGCGGCGGCGAGGAGTACGCCGTCTGCGTGTTCGACATCGACCGGTTCAAGAGCGTCAACGACGCGTACGGGTTCGAGCGGGGCGACGCGTTCATCACCATGCTCGCCAACTGCCTGCAGCGCTCCATCGGCAAGGCCGGCGGGCCGAAGGCGTTCCTGGGCCACATCGGCGGCGACGACTTCGTGCTGGTGTGCGCGCCCGGACAGGTGCGCGCCATCACCCAGCAGGCGGTGGAGGAGTTCGAGCAGCGCACCGAGGCGCTGTACGACCCGGTCGACGCCGAGCGCGGATACCTGGAGCTGGTCGACCGGCGCGGCAACGTCCAGCGCCCCAACCTGGTGACCATCTCGGTGGGAGTGGCCCTGTCCACCCGGCGCAGGTACACCGACCCGCGGGAGGTCGTCGCCGTGGCCAACGAGATGAAGCAGGTCGCCAAGCGCCAGCCCGGGTCGTTCGTCGCGTACGACCGGCGCCGCTCCCCGTGACGCCGCCCCGACCTCCCCGTGACGCCGCCCGCCTGACCGTTGCGGTCGCGCCCGCGCGAGCGTTCCGGTCGCGGTGGGCCGACCCGTCCGGTCGCGGTCGGCGGCCGCGGCGGTACCGGCGGCACGGCACGCGCGGGCGGGCCGGTCTGTGATGTTGGCCCCACGGCTGCCGCGGCGCCGCGGCGGCGTGGAAGACTGTGAGCGGACCCACCATGCGCTGGCGGGACTCGGTGAGATTCCGAACCGGCGGTGACCCCGTCCCACGACGGGCAGCCCGCGACCCGGTGGCCTCCAGTCACCGGTGGACCTGGTGAGATTCCAGGGCCGACGGTTGGCCGTGGCGGCGGGCACCACGCCCGCCTCGCGACCAGACAGTCCGGATGGGAGACGGCGCAGGTGGCGGCACCGACGGTGCCGCCGTGGGGGCGGTCGCCGCACCCTGCCCGTTGCCCGCCGAGCCGACGGCGCTCGCGAGAAGGGGAGGGGATGGCGACACAGGCCGAGCTGGCCGCGATGGGCCGCGCCGTCGAGCTGGCGGCCCGGGGACTGGGCACCACCAGCCCCAACCCGGTGGTCGGCTGTGTGATCCTCGACGCCGACGGCGCGGTCGTCGGGGAGGGCTTCCACGCGTACGCGGGCGGCCCGCACGCGGAGATCGTGGCGCTGGCCCAGGCCGGCGAGCGGGCGCGCGGCGGCACCGTGGTGGTGACCCTCGAACCGTGCGACCACCACGGCGTGACCGGCCCCTGCACCGAGGCGCTCATCCGCGCCGGGGTGAAACGGGTGGTGATCGGCGTCAAGGACCCGCACCCGCGGGCGGCCGGCGGTGAGCAGCGACTGCGGGCGGCCGGGATCGACGTCGAGGTGGGGGTCCGCCAGGCCGAGGTGGAGGCCGGCAACATCTTCTGGCTGACCGCGGTCCGCCGCGGCCGCCCGTACGTGATCTGGAAGTACGCCGCCACCCTCGACGGGCGCTCGGCCGCCGCCGACGGCAGCAGCATGTGGATCACCTCCGAGGCGGCGCGCATGGACGTGCACGCCCACCGCTGCACCGTCGACGCGGTGATCGTCGGCGTGGGCACCGTGCTGGCCGACGACCCGCAGCTGACCGCCCGCAACCTGCGCGACGGCAGCCTCGCCATCAAGCAGCCGTTGCGCGTGGTCGTCGACTCCGCCGGCCGGACACCCCCGGACGCCCGGGTGCGCGACGGGTCGGCACCCACCTGGATCGCCACCGCCGCCGAGTTCGGTGGCGGTCCCGACGACCAGGTCGACCTCAACGCCCTGCTCAAGCGGCTGTACGAGCGCGACGTGCGGGCGGCGCTGCTGGAGGGCGGGCCGCGGTTGGCCGGGGCCTTCCTCTCCGCCGGTCTGGTCGACCGGGTGGTGGGTTACCTGGCGCCGAAGATGCTCGGCGCCGGACCGAACGCGCTGGTCGACACCGGCATCACCACCATCTCAGAGGCGATCGAGCTGGAGCTCATCGACGTCACCCGGATCGGGCCCGACCTGCGGTTCACCGCGTTGCCCCGCAAGGTGGAGGGCTGAGCCGTGTTCACCGGCATCGTGGAGGAGCTGGGCGTCGTCGAGGCCGTGCGCCCCGGTGACGAGGGCGCCGAGGTGACGATCCGGGGACCGCGGGTGACCTCCGACACCCGGCCCGGCGACTCGATCGCCGTCAACGGCGTCTGCCTGACCGCCGTGGCCGTCGACGGCGACACGTTCACCGCCGACGTCATGCGGGAGACGCTGCGGCGCAGCACCCTCGGCCGGCTCCGCCCCGGGGAGGCGGTCAACCTGGAGCGGGCGCTGACCCTGTCCCGCCGCCTCGGCGGCCACCTGGTGCAGGGCCACGTGGACGGCGTCGGCACCGTGCGGCAGCGGCGGCCCGGTCCCTCCTTCGAGGACCTGCGGGTGGAGCTGCCCGCGGGCCTGCAACGGTACGTCGTGGAGAAGGGGTCGGTCACCGTCGACGGGGTGTCCCTGACCGTGGTGGCGGTGGCCGACGGCTGGTTCGAGGTGAGCCTCATCCCGACCACGCTGGCCGCCACCACGCTGGGCCGGCGGCGGGTCGGCGACCCGGTCAACCTGGAGGTGGACGTGCTGGCCAAGTACGTGGAGCGGCTGCTGGCCGGGTCGGCCGAGCGGCGGACCGGACAGGAGGCCGGGCGATGAGCTTCGCCCCGATCGAACGCGCCCTCGAGGACATCGCCGCCGGCCGCGCCGTGGTCGTCGTCGACGACGAGGACCGGGAGAACGAGGGCGACCTCATCTTCGCCGCCCAGCACGCCACCACCGAGCTGCTCGACTTCACCATCCGGCACACGTCCGGGTACGTCTGCGCCCCCCTGACCGCGGCCGACTGCGACCGGCTCGACCTGCCGCCGATGTACCACACCAACCAGGACCCGCGCGGCACCGCGTACACGGTCACGGTGGACGCCCGGCACGGCGTCACCACCGGCATCTCCGCCGCCGACCGGGCGCGCACGATCCGCCTGCTGGCCGACCCGGCCGCGACCCCCGCCGACTTCACACGGCCGGGCCACGTGGTGCCGCTGCGGGCCCGCGACGGTGGGGTGCTGCGCCGCCCCGGGCACACCGAGGCCGCCGTGGACCTGGCCCGGCTGGCCGGCCTGCGGCCGGCCGGCGTGCTGTGCGAGGTGGTGTCCAGGTGGCACGTCGGCCAGATGGCCCGCCGCGACGAGCTGGCGGAGTTCGCCGCCGCCCACGGGCTGGCCCTCATCACCATCGCCGACCTGATCGCGTACCGGCGCCGCCACGAGAGGCAGGTGGAGCGGGTCGCCGAGGCGCGGATCCCCACCGAGCTCGGGGAGTTCCGGGCGATCGGCTACCGGTCGACGGTCGTACCCGGTGAGCACCTGGCGCTGGTGTACGGGCAGATCGGCGACGGTCGGGACGTGCTGGTGCGGGTGCACTCGGAGTGCCTGACCGGGGACGTGTTCGGGTCGCTGCGGTGTGACTGCGGGCCGCAGCTGCGCGCCGCCCTGCAGCGGGTGGCCGCCGAGGGCCGCGGCGTGGTGCTGTACGTGCGCGGCCACGAGGGGCGGGGCATCGGCCTGATGCACAAGCTGCAGGCCTACCAGCTGCAGGACCGCGGCCGGGACACCGTGGACGCCAACCTGGAGCTGGGCCTGCCGGCGGACGCCCGCGACTACGGCATCGGCGCGCAGATCCTGTTCGACCTGGGCGTGCGCACGATGCGACTGTTGACCAACAACCCGGCCAAGCGGGCGGGGCTGGAGGGGTACGGGCTGCGGATCGTCGGGCGGGAGCCGCTGCCGGTGCGCCCGCACCCGGAGAACGTGCGGTACCTGCGGACCAAGCGGGACCGGATGGGCCACCTCCTGGAGGGCCTGGACGCGGTGGACGACCCGACCGGCGTCGGCCGCCTCGGCGGCGCGGAGCCCCTGGACCGCGCGCAGCGCCCCGGCCTCGACGGGGCGGACCGTCTCGGCGGTATCGGTGGCGTGGCCGCCCCCGTGGAGGAGCGGGCCGGCGTGGCCGGTGACCGGGACGGGACGGCCAGCGCGTCGGAGCTGCCGGCGTGAGCGGCGGGGGCCGGCCCCGGTCGCCGGTGGTCGACGCCACCGGGCTGGTGCTGGGCGTGGTGGCCACGCGCTGGCACGCCGAGCTGGTCGACCACATGCACGAACGGGCCCAGGCCGCCGCCCGCCAGTGCCGGGTCGCCGGTACGGTGACCGCCCGGGTGGCCGGGGCCGTGGAGCTGCCCGTGGTGGCGCAGGCGCTGGCGCGCCGGTGCGATGCCGTGGTGGCCCTGGGCGTGGTGGTCCGCGGCGAGACGGCGCACTTCGACTACGTCTGCCGGTCGGTGACCGACGGGCTGACCCGGGTGGCCCTGGACGAGTCCACGCCGGTGGCCCACGGTGTGCTGACCGTGGAGACGCTCGCGCAGGCCCGCGCCCGGGCCGGCCTGCCCGACTCGGTGGAGGACAAGGGGTGGGACGCGACCGTGGCGGCGCTGGACGCCGCGCTCGTGCTGCGCCGCCTCGCCCTCGGCAGCGGCCGGTGAGCGCGCCGGTGCGGCCCGAGGCGCCCGGTGCCCGCTCTGCCACAATGTCGCCGTGAAGACCTTCGACCAGCTCTTCGCCGAGCTGCAGGCCAAGGTGGCCACCGGCGCCCCCGGCTCGGCGACCGTGGCCGCCCTCCAGCAGGGGGTCCACGCGGTCGGCAAGAAGGTCGTGGAGGAGGCGGCCGAGGCGTGGATGGCCGCCGAGCATGAGGGCCCGCACCGGGCCGCGCAGGAGATCTCCCAGCTGCTCTACCACACCCAGGTGCTCATGCTCGCCGTCGGGCTGACGCTCGACGACGTGTACCGGCATCTGTAGCCACCGTCCCGACCCCGGACCCCGATCGTCAGGAGCGTCACCATGTTGCGCGTCGCCGTCCCCAACAAGGGCACGCTGGCCGCCGAGGCCGCACAGGTGCTGCGCGAGGCCGGATACCGGCAACGCACCGACGGCAGCGAGCTGGTGTGCCGCGACGTCGACAACGAGGTCGAGTTCTTCTACCTGCGTCCGCGCGACATCGCCACCTACGTCGGCTCGGGGGACCTGCAGCTGGGCATCACCGGGCGGGACCTGCTGCTGGACGCGGGCGGGCCGGCCGAGGAGCTGCTCGACCTGGACTTCGGCGCGGCCGAGTTCCGGTTCGCCGCCCGCCCCGGCACCGTGTCCGACGAGCGCGGCCTGGCCGGGCGGCGGATCGCCACCGCGTACCCGGGTCTGGTCGAGGCCCACCTGACGAAGCTCGGGATCTCGGCGACGGTCATCCGGCTCGACGGCGCGGTGGAGAACGCGGTGCGCCTCGGCGTCGCCGACGTCATCGCCGACGTGGTCGCCACCGGTACCACCCTCCGCCAGGCCGGGCTGGAGCCGGTGGGCGAACCGATCCTGCGGACCTCCGCGGTGCTGATCGCCAACCCCCACCTGCCGCCCGACGGCGCGCTCAGCCAGCTGCGCCGCCGGCTGGAGGGGGTACTGGTCGCCCGGCGGTACGTGATGCTCTCCTACGACGTCCGGGTGGAGCGGCTGGACGAGGCCGCGGCGCTGACGCCCGGGATGGAGTCGCCGACCGTCTCCCCGCTGCATCGCGAGGGATGGGTGGCGGTGCAGGCGATGGTGCGGCGCAGCGAGATGCACCGGGTGATGGACGAGTTGTACGAGGTGGGCGCGCGGGCGATCCTCGTCACCGACATCCACGCGTGCCGGCTGTGACCGCCCGTGGCAGGCTGGCAGGCGTGTCCACCACCGTTGATCCCGTCACGGTCCGTCCCCGCGTCTGGCGGACCGTCGTCTGGCTGGCCGCCGCGGCCATGCTGGCCGGGTCCACCTGGGTCGCGGTGACCATGCCCCCGACCGGCGCCGGTCAGGTGGCGCAGGTCCAGCCGCTCGACCGGATCGCCACGGTCGGGCTCGGCGCCATCGTGGCCGGCGCGGTGCTCGTGCTGGCACGGCCGCGGGTGGCCGCCGACAGCCACGGCATCCGGGTGCGCAACGTCGTCGGCGGCTACGAGCTGCCCTGGAGCAGCGTGCGCCAGGTCCGGTTCGACCGGGACTCCTGGTGGGCGACGCTGGAGCTGGTCGACGGCGACGAGCTGTCGCTGCTGGCGGTGCAGGTGCTCGACGGCAAGCGTGCGGTGGCCGCCGTGCGCGCCCTGCGACGTCTGCACGCCGCACACACCCACCCCGGTGCCGCCGGCCGGGCCGACGCCGGTGCGGCCGACCAGCCCGGCTGAGGTCGCCGACCAGCCCGGCCGGGGCCGGCGCGGCGGCGGAGGTCTCCCAGCGGGTCGGGCGCTACGGGATCTTCCCCGGCCCCGCTCGTGCTACGCTTTCCCGGTCGACCCTGCCGCGCACCCTGACCATCCGACCCGGTGACACCGGTCCGGCGGGCAGCGGGGCGCGGCGGCGAAGCAAGAGGAGCGCCTGCTCCCACCCGCGTCGCCCCCGGAGACGGGGTGTGGCCGGGTCCGGTCACCCGGGTTTCCGGGAAGGTGCGCGTGAGCGCACCCGGCCGGTCGAGCAGGCCCCGGCGTCGCCGGGGCCTTCTGCTTTGCCCGCACGGTCCGCCGGCGCAGGAGTCGACGGCACTGTCCCCAACGCTACGAGGAGGCCACATCAGCGTCGAGCCACGCATCAACGATCAGATCCGGGCACGCGAGGTCCGATTGGTCGGCCCCGAAGGCGAGCAGGTGGGCATCGTCCCACTCGAGCGGGCCCTCCAGCTGGCCAACGACGTCGATCTGGACCTGGTCGAGGTGGCGCCCCACGCCCGGCCGCCGGTGTGCAAGCTCATGGACTACGGCAAGTTCAAGTACGAGAGCGCACTCAAGGCCCGGGAGGCGCGGCGCCACCAGCAGCAGACCGTCATCAAGGAGATGAAGCTCCGCCCGAAGATCGACACGCACGACTACGAGACCAAGAAGGGCCACGTGGAGCGGTTCCTGCGCGCGGGCGACAAGGTCCGGGTGACCATCATGTTCCGCGGCCGCGAGCAGAGCCGTCCCGAGCTGGGCTACCGCCTGCTCAAGCGGTTGTCGGACGAGGTGGCCGAGCTCGGGTTCGTCGAGTCGGCCCCCAGGCAGGACGGTCGGAACATGGTCATGATGCTCGCGCCGCACCGCAAGGCGACGAGCAAGCAGTAGGGAGAGCGTTCAGTGCCGAAGATGAAGACCCACACCGGCATGGGCAAGCGGGTCCGCGTGACCGGCAGTGGCAAGCTCATCAAGGAGCAGGCCAACCGCCGGCACAAGCTGGAGCACAAGTCGTCCCGGCGCAAGCGGCGGCTGGCCGGCACCGTCCCCGTCGCCGGAGCGGACCTGCGGCGGGTCAGGAAGCTGCTGGGCCGCTGACGCGCGCGGTCACGACACAGGGAGGTTTCGACGATGGCACGCGTGAAGCGGGCGATCAACGCGCACAAGAAGCGGCGCACGATCCTGGCCAGCGCCAAGGGCTACCGGGGCCAGCGGTCGCGGCTGTACCGCAAGGCCAAGGAGCAGATGCTCCACTCGTTGCAGTACGCCTACCGCGACCGTCGGGACCGCAAGGGCGACTTCCGGCAGCTGTGGATCACGCGGATCAACGCGGGTGCACGCGCCAACGGGATGACGTACAACCGGCTCATCCAGGGCCTGCGCCTGGCCGGGGTGGAGGTCGACCGCAAGATCCTGGCCGACCTGGCCGTCAACGACGAGGCGGCGTTCGCCCGGCTCGTCGACACCGCCCGGCAGGCGGTGGGCGCCGCGGGCAGCGGCGCGGCGGCGCAGGCGGGCGGTCGAGCGGCCTGACCCTCGGCGCGGTGACGTCGCGGCAGCGACCCGGGGACGCTCCGTTCACGAGACGGAACCCCCGGGTCGCTGCCGCGTCGCGGTTGCGGCGACGCCGCAACCGCGACGCGGCGGGACGCTTCCTGGCCGAGGGACCGCAGGCGGTACGCGAGGCGCTGGGGCGACCCGGCACGGTCCGGGAGCTGTTCACCACGCCCGAGTCCGCGCACCGGCACCCGGACCTGGTGGACGCGGCCCGGCAGGCCGGGGTGCCGGTCCGCACCGTCACCGAGCAGGCCGCCGCCGCCCTGTCCGAGACCGTCACCCCGCAGGGCCTGGTGGCGGTGTGCGACCGGGTCGACGTGCCGCTCGCCGCGGCGCTGTCACCGCCGCCGCGACTGGCCGCCGTGCTCGTGGAGATCCGTGACCCGGGCAACGCGGGCACCGTGCTGCGCACCGCCGACGCCGCCGGCGCCGGGCTGGTCGTCTTCGCCGGCGACGCCGTCGACCCGTACAACGGCAAGTGCGTGCGCGCCACCGCGGGCAGCCTGTTCCACGTGCCGGTGGTGCGCGCCGCCGACCCGGCAGCGGCGGTGGACGCCCTGCGGGCCGCCGGGCTACGGGTGCTGGCCGCCACCGGCCGCGGTGAGACGGACCTGGACGCGCTGCCGGACCGGGCGCTGGCCGCCCCCACCGCCTGGCTGTTCGGCAGCGAGGCGCACGGGCTGCCCGTGCCGCTGCTGGAGGCCGCGGACCAGCGGGTACGGGTGCCGATCCACGGCCGCGCCGAGAGCCTCAACCTGGCTGCGGCCGCGGCCGTCTGCCTGTACACTTCGGCGAGGGCGCAGCGCCGGAAGGAGCCCGACCGTGATCCCGAGGACGTTCCGCCGACCCGCGAGCCGCGGGCAAGGGACGTTGAGCCGGCCCGCCGGTGGCGGGCAAAGGACGTTTAGCCGGCCCGCCGGTGGCGGGCGGCAGCGCTGACTCCTGCGCTTTCTTCCCCCGCTCCGGTGGGCGGCGGCACAGCCGCACGACCGTAGACTGCTGTCCGGTTTTCCGGTGCGACGAGGAAGAATGCGATGTCCTACCGTAGCGACCCGTACGACCCGAAACAGGTGAGCCTGCTCGACCAGGCGGCGTTGGACGACGCGCTGTCGCAGGCGGAGAAGGCGTTCGCGGCCGCCGCCGACCCCGACGCCCTGGTCGCGATCAGGCACCAGCACCTGGGCGACCGCGCGCCCGTGTCGCTGGCCCGCCGGGAGATCGGCGCCCTTCCACCGGCCGCGCGTGCCGCCGCCGGTCAGCGGGTCAACGCCACCCGGGCGGCGATCCAGGCCGCCTACGACGCCCGGCTGGCGCAGCTGCGCGCCGCGGCCGAGCAGCGGGTGCTCGCCGAGGAGCGGGTGGACGTCACCCTGCCCACCGACCGC
>DATGOE010000207.1:0-18273 GCA_035306365.1 Natronosporangium sp.
TGGAGACTCGGATCATTGCGCCCCTGCTGGGGCGACTGGGACGTTGTGCTGATTGTAGTAGATGGCCTCGTACTCGGCCGGGGGGCGGTGACCACAGGCGGAGTGAAGCCGACGATGGTTAAACCAGTCGATATATTCCAGGGTGGCAAGTTCGAGCTCATCGAGGCTACGCCACGAACCGTGCCGTTCCACCAGCTCAGCCTTGTACAGCCCGTTCACCGTCTCGGCGAGCGCGTTGTCATACGAATCTCCTTTACTACCAACGGAAACAGACACACCCGCCTCGACGAGACGTTCGGTGTAGCGAACCGACAGGTATTGACTGCCCCTATCCGAATGGTGTACGAGCTGCCCGTCCTGGACGTCGCGCTGCCACAGCGCCATCTCCAACGCCTCCAGCGGCAGGTCGGTGCGCATGTGTCCGGCCAGCCGCCACCCGACGATGAACCGGGAGAAGCAGTCAACGATGAACGCGGCGTAGACCGTGCCGGTGGCCATCGGCACGTAGGTGTAGGGGTCGGACCGGGGCGCCCTGTCAGCCTTGCGGCTGGTGGGTTTCCCCGGCCCGCCCTCCGAACCGGACGTGCCCATTCCTGAGCATCCGGCTCTCCATCTGGTTCATGCCGCTGTGGTGCTCGTCCGTGGCATCCAGGGATTCGGGATCTTGGCCCCTCGGTAGCGGTAGCGGGTCACTGGGACCTGCCAGGCGCGGAAGAACTCGATCCCGTCCGCCGCGATGTGCCATCCTGGCAGGAAGCGACGGATCACGGTGTGCTTGTTCAGCTTGGGGTGGCGCTTCATCAGCCAGCGGACAACTCGCCAGAAGGCGAAGTGGTCGACATAACCGAAGGTGCGCTTGGATACCCCGTGCTGAAAGTAGCCGCACCAGCCTCTGATCGTCGGGTTGAGCCGACGCAGGAGGTCTGCGAGCGTGCGATGTGCCTTCCGGCGGGTCAGTAGCCGGATCTTCGCCTTGATCGAAGCAAGCGACCTCTTCGATGGATAGGTGTAGACCGTCTGCTTGGTCCCGCCGCGTCCTTGCCAGGTCCGGCGCTGGATGCGCCAGCCGAGGAAGTCGAACCCGTCTTCGATGTGGGTCAGGTGGGTCTTCTCCTCCGACAGGCGTAGACCCATCGGAGCGAGTACTGCGGCCACCTCGCCGAACAGCGCTTCGGCGTCGGCGCGGGGTCCGTGGACGAGGACGACGAAATCATCGGCGTAGCGGATGAGCTTCATCGTTGCGCCCCCGGCGCGTCGGTGCTTCACGCGTGCCCATTCCGGTCCGAGCGCTTCCCACTTCGCGGTGAAGTGCTCGTCCAGCACGGACAGGGCGATGTTGGCCAGCAGCGGTGAGAGGATCCCGCCTTGCGGGGTGCCGGTGCGGGTGTCCCTGTTCAGGCCGTCCTCGGTGAGGACGCCTGCCTTGAGGAACGCGCGGATCAGCGCCAGCACGCGCTTGTCGGCGATCCGGCCACGGACCCGCTCCATGAGGGCGGTGTGGTCGATCTCGTCGAAGCACGCCTTGATGTCACCCTCGAACACCCACTCATAGGAGCGGTTGCCCGTCGTGTAGTAGTGAATCTCAGCGACCGCGTCCTGGGCTCGTCTTCTTGGCCGGAACCCGTAGGAACTGGGTTGAAAGTCGGCTTCGAAGATCGGTTCCAGCACCAGCTTCAAGGACGCCTGAACGATCCGATCGGTCATCGTCGGGATGCCCAGCGACCGGGTCTTCCCGTTCCCTTTCGGGATGATGCGCTGCCGGACCGGCAACGGCGTGAACTCACCGGACTTCACCTGCTGACGCAGGTCGGCGAGCATCCCGGTCACATCCTCTGGGGCGATGAGTCGCGGAACGACTCCGTCAACCCCGGCGGTGCGACCGCCTTTGTTGTCCCGCACCCGGTCCCACGCCGCCATCAAGAACGCGGGATCGTGCACGAGGTTGAACACATCATCGAACCGGCGGCCGGGCTCGGCCGCCGCCCAACGGTGCAGCTTCGTCTGCATCGCAAGTACCCGCGACCACGCGACCGTCGTCTCGACGACCTCGCTCGGCCACGGAACACTGGCATTCACCGGTGTACCTCCTTCTCATGCATTGGTTGCTGCTGAATCAGACTGGGCCCCTTCGCCATGTGGTCGGCTTTCCCGACCTCGGACTACTACGAGCCCTCCGCCCCCTGCCAACGCCATCAGTCGGCGACGGACCTTCCCACTGCTCCCGGGCTGGCTGCCCGGAGCCGACGGGGACGGTCGGCAGGGTTCCCACGTTCACTGTTGACCGTTCGACGGGACCGGCACCCAGCTATGCCCCTGCACCCTCGCCATGACTACGCCGCAGACCTTCACCATGGCCTCCCGGCCCGACGACATCCTCCGGACCGGAAGTTCCCCGCCACGCCCACGAAGGACGGACGAGTGCGCGGTGCGACCCAGCCCATGTCCGCCAGGTTCCGGGCTGGTGGGTTCTCTTGAGGGGCGTTCAGACACTGGTTCCTCACGTATGCCTCTCCGTCTTGCTAGCCGAGCCCGCACCATCTGGCAGTACTGGTACAACTCGTCGTTGTCAGGGCCGCTGTCCGCCCTCACCCCCGTCCCGGGGATCAGGCTGCCCTCAGCTTCACCCCACTGCTGCGACAGCAGGGCGGTGGTGGTCTCTCACCTCCACTCGGCTCAACAGCGCCTCGTGGCGCACGAAGTCGGCGACCCAGCGCTGATTGGGCGCCGGCGCGGTGAAGTCCCGCCGTAGCAGGTCCGGGCGGACCGCCGCGGCCGCCCGGTCGGGCACGGTGGTGCACCGCTTGACCCGCCCGCGGCTGACACCACGCAGCCCGGTACGGCGCATCAGCCGCTCCACCGTGCAGCGGGCCACCTGATGACCCTGACGGCCAAGCTCCCGCCAGATCTTGCGGGCACCGTAGACCTGGTAGTTCTCGTGGTAGATCTTCGTGATCAACGGGATCAACTCCTCGTCTCGCCGTGCCCGCGCCGACCGCTGACGGCCCTTGACCTCGTAGTACGTGGACGGCGCGATCTGCAGCCCGGCCTGGCGCAGGACCCGGCAGATCGGCTCGACACCGCCCAACGATTCCCGATGTTCGTCGATGAACTCGACTACTTCGGCAGTCGCGGGTCCAGCTCCCGCGCGAAGAAAGCCGAGGCCGCCTTCAAGATCTCGTTGGCACGGCGCAGTTCCCGGTTCTCACGCTCGAGCTCCACGATCCGCTGCGCATCCACAGTGGTGGTACCCGGCCGGTTGCCGGCGTCGATCTCGCTCTGCCGGACCCAGTTACGCAGCGTCTCCCGATTAACACCCAACCGGTCAGCGACCCGGGCGATCGCACCGTGCTGCTGCCCTGACTCCTCCCGGATCCCGAACACCATCCGCACGGCCCGCTCACGGACCTCATCCGGGTACTTCTTCGGTGCTGGCATGACTCCTACCCTCGCAAGGTTGGGAGCCTCCAACGAACCCGGGGCGGCTCAGACTCAGGGATGCAGACTCGCAGACGGTCCGCGATGGCTGCGTCGTAGCCAGCGATCGGCGCAGAGGTCGGACGTCGCCGTGGGTAAGCCACGCGGGTATGTGTCGGGGCGCTGTCGATGCGGGATGGGCTGGTCGACGATGTTGCAGTTGATCTGTACAGTGCCGCCAAGCGATTCATCTGCTCCTAGCGATCATGTGGTGCTCCAGTGATCGAAGCGCTGTCGATGGGCTCGGGTCGCTGGGGTCGCCCTGGGTAGGCACGCACGAGACGCAGCGCTTAAAGTACTCAACCACTTGCGTCCAGAGTAACGATAGGAGTCTGTGTCCTCGGTAGCGGTGAACTCGATACGCGATATCGATCCAGGCACCCTCGCGGTAGCTTCTCCGGTAACCAGCATGTGTGGTACGGGATGCTCTTTTCAGGACGTAGCCTGTATTGATCACTATGGTCGGGCGAGCCATAGCCCTCTTCCCTTCGGAGGTGGGCCGATCACCCGACAAGCGCCTGCGATGGACTACGTCGCACTTGCGAGAACCTGTGCGCGCCCTTAGGCTGGAGTCGTGAACGCGATCGCGCCGCTCACCTTTGGCCAAGCGACCGTGCTTAATGTTCTCCAGCAGTTGCCTCCCGAGAGCCATGCAGAGCGGAATATTGTGCGGTTGTGGTCTATTCCGCCTCTGCGTGGCGCAGAGATTCTTGGTAATCTCTTGCTCCTGGCGGAGCGGCATGAAACTTTACGCACCCGATTCGATCTTATTGACGGCCGCCGTGTCCAGATTGTCGATCCGGTAGGTGATTTGCCGATCGACGAGCATCTGTTCAGTGGTGACGATCTCAATGCCGTTGTTTCGAACCAGCGAGACATGAGATTCTCCTTGGACAGACAACACGGTTGGCGCGCTACTCTGCTCCTGGACGAGTGGGGGACGCCGCACCACCTCGTGATTTGCCTTCATCACGCGCTCGTGGACTGGTACGGCGTTGATCAGCTGGGCCGGGAATTCATGGCGGTGACGGGAAAGGACAGGGCATCGCGAAGACAGTTTCTCGAGCGCCCCATCCTGCGCCCTCGCGACTTGGCAGTGGCGCAGCGGTCGCCGCAGTGGCGTGAACGATGTCAGCGGAGCTTGCGCTACTGGCGGCGGGTCCTGGAGGAGATTGGCTCACCTGCGCCACCAAGTCTGCAGTCCACGGAGCGCGTCGACTTCCACTTGCGCTCGATCAGGATGTGGCGCTCTCTCCAGACGGCGGTTCAGAGATTTCGAATCTCGGTGCAGTCGCTGCTCTTAGCCCTCATGGCGGTGATGGTGGCCCGTGTAGGCGACACTCGATTGCCAGTCCTGCAGCTCTACGTGTCGAACCGCCATCACCAACACTGGCGTCCTATCGTGGCGTGCCTTACTCAGATCGTGCCGCTTGCCGTAGACCTTGGCGATGAACGGCAGGATGTGTTCGAGCTTGCCCAAAGCGTACACCGAGGGGCCTTGACGTGCATGCTGCATGGCTGCTTCGACCCTGACGAGTTCGCGTCATTTGCCCCTACGCTTCCAGTGAGCGACTATCAGTTCAACTTTGTTCCGCAGTCATCCATGGCCAACCCCCTTCGGGTCCCTTTAGATCGGGTCACTCGTGTGGCGCCACGCTACACCTACGGTCCTCGACTCCGCGTATGGGCGGTCGCCGGCGACGATTTGGAGGTCATCCTACGGGTAGACCCGTCGTTGGTCCCTGAACCGGCTGCTCACCATATACTCCATTGGTTCGAAGATGAAATTTGCCGTCTCGCGGAAGGGCCCACAAGACTGAGCGAGATGATGGCCCGGCTTGGTATGTAACCTCGCTGCGACATGCCAATCCAGAGGCCGCGTAACCGTACCCGCCTAGTGGCTACGCGACAAGCACACTGCTGCCGCATCTGAGTGGACTGACGTCGCCCCGAGGAGGTGCAGTGGGTTCATTCGATAGAGTAGCCAGTCGTTACGATGCTTCACGCCGCCTGCCTCAAGTGGTCTTGGATCAACTGGCGGAAGCGGTGGTCAGCGCTCTACCGCCCGGAGCAGGAGCCATACTGGAGCCGGGAATAGGCACCGGTCGTGTGGCGCTGCCGATTGCGGCCCGTTTTCCGGGTAGGTATGTTGGTGTCGACATAGCCGCCGAGATGCTCAATCGCCTGCGAGAGAACACCTGGCACGATAGGTCGCCGCTGTTGGTCTACGCCGATGTGCACCACCTCCCTTTCCAGTCGGCAACCTTTGACGCAGCCGTCGTCGTAGCGCTGTTCCACCTGCTGCCAAATAGGGTTGACGCGATCACCGAAGTGGCGCGCACCCTTCGACCGCGTGGACTCCTCTTTCATGGTCGTACTGAGTATCGCGGCGAGCACGGCCAGCTCGTCGAGCGGTTGCGGCACTACCGGTCAAGTGGACGCGCGGCTAACGACACCAAGCCGGTACCACAGCGCATTCATGATGACCTTGCTTCAAAGCTTGCTTATGAGACGAGCATCAACGTTGGGGTTTGGGACGTTGTGACCACTGTACGCGAGCTTGCTGACGCATTCGCAGCCCGGCTGTGGTCGGGCACCTGGAAACTCTCAGACGCCGAGGTCGCCCGCGGTGCCGAGGATATGGTGCGGATCGCCAAGAACCAAGGCATCGGACCTGATGAGTCGCTTTGCCACCAGCGAGCTATGTACCTGGACGTCTATCGTGCTGGCCCTTGGGTCGCCAAGTAGATTCGGTAGGACTCGTTGGATAGCCGGCTTCGATAGTTGATCATCGTTCTACACGCAGCTTTCGGTAGCGATGACGAGACCATCGTCGTTGGTGGGTATGAGTTGCCCATCAATTCCTCGGGTAGGTGACAGCTCGCCTCGTTGGCACTTGCGTGCACTTTCGGTCGGGATAGCGCAGACCAGTCGGACGAGGGCTGAGTGGCCGTGATGACCCCCGCAGCCTGCCGCACCGCTTGCTTGATTCTTGTCGGCTAACCTCGGCGTCTTGGTGGTCCTGTTGCGGGCGGGCACGCTCGGGAAGGGGCAATTTGGTGCGCAATGGGACCCGCTGGCGCGTCGGCTCGACGGACCGCTGCCGACCAGGACTCCGCCCTCGCCCACAGGGCCGGCCGACCTCAGGCAGGTGGAGGTCGACTTCGTCATCGTCAGCGCGCTTGCGGGCAGCAGTGATGAGTGGACGAAGTGTCGCCGGACTACGGGCGGAGGACCAGCCGGGCGACCGACTCCTGCTCGATGGTGGCCCGGTTCCACCGCCACGGGATCGTCTCGCCGGTCCGCCACAGCTCCACCTGGTCGGCGTAGTGCGGATGGTACGGGTGGCCGGAGTTGCCGGTGGTCTGGATCCACCTCGACTCGTCCAGATCGGACAGATCCACGACCATGCGCATGGACGGGCTGGCGGTCACGTCGTACCCGGACGCCGCGTCCCAGGCGGTGGCGTTGACCAGGTCGCCGCCCCCGCCGACGGGCACCGGGCCGCGGTTGACCAGCGCCTCGACGAACCCGATCCCGGAGGAGCCGAAGGTGGCGTCGCGCAGCGTCACCGTGTGCAGGTCACCCCAGCGCCACCCGGTCGGGTCGTCCCCGAGCGTGATCGCCACCTCCCGGTAGGCCTCGGCCAGCGCCTGCGCCAGCACGTCATCGCGGGTCTCCACGGCGCGGGTGCCCAGCCGGTCCCACCACAGCGCGTGGGGCTCGCCCAGCAGCCCGGTCACCACCTCGAACCAGCGGTCCCCGCCGTTGGGCCGCACGTCGTCGGGCAGCTCGTCGAACAGCAGCGCCAGCAGGTGGCGCCACACCGCGTTGAAGTACGCCGCCGCGGCCGAGCTGCGGGCCTGGGCGGTGCCCGGTTCACCGTCGGCGGGCTGGTGGAAGTCCCAGGCGGCCAGCAGGTCCCGGGCGGCCCGCTCGTCCCGGCTCAGCGGCGCGGTCGGCGCGGCCAGCAGGGCCGGCACGAGCGTGGCGGCGAACCCGTTGCGGTCGTCGACCTGCAGCCGGGTCATGTCCGCCACGTCCACCGGCCCGGCGGCCACCGCCTCGGCGAGCAGGTCGGCGATCCGGTCGCTGCGGTAGCCGTACGACCAGTCCCGGGCCAGGAACGGCTGGTACTGCGGCCCGATCACCGCCTGGTTGGCGGTGACGATGATCCCCGACTCCGGGTCGCGCAACCAGGGCAGGTCGTCGAAGTCGAGGAACCCCTGCCAGTCGTAGGCGGAGTCCCAGCCCGGCGCCGGCCAGCGGCCGTCCCCGGCGCCGCGCACCGGCACCCGGCCGGGCGCCTGGTAGCCGATGCCGCCGTCGACGTCGGCGTACACGAGGTTCTGCGCGGGCACCTCGAACAGCTGCGCGGCGGCGCGGAAGTCGTCCCACCCCTGCGCCTGGTTGATCGCGAACAACGCCTCGATGGTCGTGCCCGGCCGCAGCGCCGTCCACGCCAGCGACACCCCGAGCGTGTCGCCGGGGCGGGCGTCCGCGTGCGCGGCCACGTCGGCGCTGCCGGCCAGGTCGCCGAACTGCGCGGACACGTCGGACAGCAGCGGCCCGTGGTGGGTGCTGCGGACCCGTACCGTCACGTCCTCACCACCGGCGACCCGGATGGTCTCCTCGTGCACCTGAAGGTCGCGCCATTCGCCGTCGACCTGGTACCGGTCGCCGTCGAGCCGCTCCAGGTAGAGGTCGGCCACGTCGTGCCCGAGGTTGGTGAACCCCCAGGCGATCCGGTCGTTGTGGCCGATCACCACGCCCGGGACCCCGGAGAACGTGAAGCCGCTGACCCGGTACCCGCAGGCGCAGTGCAGTCCCATCTGGTACCAGATGCCGGGCATGCTCACGCCCAGGTGCGGGTCGTTGGCGAGCAGGGGCGCGCCGGTGGCGGTGTGGTCGCCGGCGACCACCCACGAGTTGGAACCCAGGCCGTCGCCGGCCGTGCCCAGCAGCGGCGGCACCGCGGCCGCGGCCTCGGCGACCGCCGACAGCGCGTCCGTGGCGACGGTGAGCGCCTCCACCGGCGGCGGCGGCGCGCCCTCACCCGGGCCGGCGTCGGGGACGAACTCGCCGTCGACCACCCGGCCGCCGGGCACGATCGGGGCGTGCCGGTCGAACGGGTAGTGCGGGTACAGCTGCTCGACCCGGGACGGGGACAGGCCGGCGGCCAGCAGCAGCGCCCGGTCGGTCTCGGCCACCACGTTCGTGCGCAGGTCCCACGCCATCGCCTTCAGCCACGACAGGGTGTCCACCGGGTGCCACGGCTCCACCTCGTACCCGCTGCGCAGCAGGCCGAGCAGCCGGTAGTGCAGCGACTTGCCGCCGGTGGCCGCCGGCCCGCCGGTGTGCGCGATCCAGGCGTTGACCCCGTCGGCGTACGCCGTGAGGTACCGGCGCGTCCGCGGGGTGACCATGTCCCACTCGGCCTCCGCCACCCGCCGCCAGCCGAGGGTGCGCAGGAACGCGTCGGTGTCGACCTGGTCCTCGCCGAACAGCTCGGCGGTGCGGCCGGCGGTGACATGCCGGCGGAAGTCCATCTCCCAGAACCGGTCCTGGGCGTGCACGAAGCCCTGCGCGAAGAACAGGTCCTCGACCGTCTCCGCGTACACGTGCGGGACGCCGTACCGGTCCCTGTGGACGGTGACCGGCGCGGTCAACCCGGGGACGGTGAGCTGGCCGTCGTAGGTGGGGAAGGGTCGGCGTACCGCCCACACCGCGCCCACGCCGGCGACCAGCGCGAGCACCAGCACGACGACGAGCCCGGAGATCGCCAGGTAGCGTGGCCGCGGCAACCGGCGGACCCGCGGGGGTGAGGGGGTCATGGCACCGCAGCCTACTGGCTCGTCAGGCCACCGTCGTGACCGCGGGGCGGCCCGGCCGGGGAGGGAGGGGGCGCGGTCGCCCGCGGACCAGCGGCGGCGTCCAGGGACCGCGGCGCGGGTCCCCGTCAGCCGAGCGGGCCGGGGTCGCCGTGCGGCGTGCCGGTGGCCGTACGAGCCAGCGCGAGCAGCGCGGCGATCTCCGCCGGGCCGGCGGCGGCCAGCCGGCCGCCGGAGAACCGGTCGTCGTGGGTGACGTCGCGGGCGGGCGGGGGCAGGACGACCGGCTCCTCGCCGTCGGCGAGCTCGAGCTCGGCCAGGGTCAGGCCGGACAGCGCACCGCCGAACTCGTCCACCGCCACCTGCCGGTCGCCGACCCGCCAGCGCCACCTGGTCTTGTGGATCTCCCGTCCGGGAAGGCGCCGCAGGACGGCGTACTCGTCCGCGGACAGGTACATGTTGGTGAGCTTGACCTCCGCGGGGGAGTCCGGTCGCGGGCGCACCTTCTGGGCGAGCTTGTAGACGGTGCCGGACCCGGTCTCCACGCGCCGCAGCCGCAGGCGCGTGCCGACGAGGTAGTGGTCGACGATCCGGGCCGGCGCCTCCACGCCCGGCGGTGGCCCGGGCAGCAGCCACCGCTGCTCGCGCTCGGGGTGCGCGTACCGGCCCTGTCCCGGGGTGCGGTGCCGATCCACTCTGCGATCCTGTCACGCCGTCCCCGGCCCGCCCCCGTGACCCGGCGTGCCCGTCGACGGCGACCGGGGCGGGGGCGCAGGTGTGCCTGCGCCCCCGCCCCGGCGCGGTCAGCGTCGCCGTCCGCGGTCAGCAGTCGTAGTACATCGCGAACTCGTGCGGCGTCGGGCGCAGCCGGACCGGGTCGATCTCGTTGGCTTCCTTCCACTCGATCCAGGTGTCGATGACGTCGGGGGTGAACACCCCGCCCTCGAGCAGGTACTCGTGGTCGGCCCGCAGCGCCTCCAGCACCTCCGGCAGCGAACCCGGGGTCTTCTGCACCCGGGCGTAGTCCTCCGGCGGCAGATCGTAGAGGTCCTTGTCGATCGGCTCCGGCGGCTCGATCTTGTTGCGGATGCCGTCGAGCCCCGCCATGAGCATGGCCGAGAACGCCAGGTACGGGTTGGCGGACGGGTCGGGGACCCGGAACTCCACCCGCTTGGCCTTCGCCACGTTGCCGGTGACCGGGATGCGGACGCACGCCGACCGGTTCCGCTGCGAGTAGACGAGGTTCACCGGCGCCTCGAAACCGGGCACCAGCCGCCGGTAGGAGTTGACCGTCGGGTTGGTGAACGCCAGCAGGCTGGGCGCGTGGTGCAGCAGGCCGCCGATGTACCAGCGGGCGATGTCGGACAGCCCGGCATACCCGGTCTCGTCGTAGAACAGCGGCTCCCCGGCCAGCGACAGGCTCTGGTGGGTGTGCATGCCCGACCCGTTGTCGCCGAATAGCGGCTTGGGCATGAACGTGACGGTCTTGCCGTGCGCCCACGCGGTGTTCTTGACGACGTACTTGAACAGCTGCAGCGTGTCCGCGCAGTGCAGCAGGGTCGAGTACCGGAAGTTGATCTCCGCCTGCCCGGCGGTGCCCACCTCGTGGTGGGCGCGCTCGACGACGATGCCGACGCCGACGAGGTTGCGCACCATGGCGTTGCGCAGGTCGGCGTAGTGGTCGGTGGGCGGCACGGGGAAGTACCCGCCCTTGTACGCGGTCTTGTAGCCGAGGTTGCCGCCCTCCTCCACCCGGCCGGTGTTCCACGCCCCCTCCACCGAGTCGATGTAGTAGTACGACTGGTAGGGCGCGGTCTCGTGGCGGATGGAGTCGAAGATGTAGAACTCGGCCTCCGGGCCGAAGTACGCCGTGTCGGCGATCCCGCTCGCCCGCAGGTACTGCTCGGCCTTGCGGGCGATGTGGCGGGGGTCCCGGGAGTACGGCTCGCGGGTGAACGGGTCGTGGATGAAGAAGTTGAGCGCCAGGGTCTTCTCCGCCCGGAACGGGTCGACGAACGCCGTGCTGACGTCCGGGAGCAGGAGCATGTCCGACTCGTGGATCTGCTGGAAGCCGCGGATCGACGAGCCGTCGAAGGCGATGCCGCCGTTCACGGTGCCCTCGTCGAACGACTCGACCGGCACCGCGAAGTGCTGCATCACCCCGAGCAGGTCGCAGAACCGCACGTCGATGAACCTGACGCCTTCGCTGTCGATGTAGCGCAGCAGCTCGTCCGGGCTGGTGAACACCGTCTCCTCCTGGCAGGTGGTGGGTGGGATCGACCTGCCGGCCACGCTAGGAGGCCGCGATTGCCCGGCCGTGTCCGCGCCGTTTCAGCCGTGTTACAGGCCCGACGGCCCCGCGGCGGGTCGGGGAACGGCGGTGGGACTCGGGCGACGGGCTCCGGCAGGGGAGGGGTCCGGGCGGGGGAGGGTCGGGCTCACCGGCCGCGGGCGGCCCGGGGCAGGCGGACGCCCTTGGGCAGCATGTCGCGGGAGAGCGCGCCCTGCGGCATGCGCGGCCGTGCCGCCAGCGCCTTCAGCCGCCGGTCCAGGGCGTTGACGTCCCTTCCCTTCAGCGTCCTCGGCAGCTTCACCAGGCGCCAGCGCAGCTTCGCCAGCGGGATCTGGTTCTCCCCCCGCCCGACGATGAAGTCGTACAGCGGCGCGGTCCCGATGACCTTGGACAGGCGGCGCTTCTCCTGCGCCAGCATGCCCCGCAGCCGCTGCGGATCCCCCTCGCCGAGCAGCACCACCCCGCACCTGCTCAGCACCAGGTGCACCATGTCCATCTGGGTGGTGGACGCGATCGCCGGCGTCACCCGCCAGTCGCCGCGCATCCGCTCCACCACCGAGGCGACCGCGCCGCGCTGCTGCTCGGCCATGGCCATGAACACCCGGCTGGAGCGGGCGTTGAGCACGATCAGCAGCGCGAGCAGCGCCAACAGGACACCCGCGGGGATCCACAGCCACCCCGCGCCGGCGGCGACGAGCAGCACGGTCAGCGCCAGCGGGATCACCACGGCGGCGACGGCCAGCGGCAGGAACCACCGGTCCTGCCGGGCGGTCAGGGAGAACACGGTCCCGACCTGCTTCAGCCGCCCGAAGAACCCCACCTTCTGCTGCTCGCCCTTGGCCATACGGACGAGTCTAGTCGCGGGAGTGATCGAATCCACGCGCGCACGCCGGCCGCGGCGTCACGCCCCGGTGCCGGTGGCCGCCGGGGTGCGGGCGGCCACCGCCTCCCGGTACAGGCGGCCGGCGCGGTACGAGGAGCGCACCAGCGGCCCGCTCATGACCCCGGCGAAGCCGATCTGCCGCGCCTCGTCGGCCAGCTCCGCGAACTCCTGCGGCGTCACCCACCGCACCACCGGGTGGTGGCGGGGGCTCGGCCGCAGGTACTGGGTGATGGTCACCAGCTCGCACCCGGCGTCGTACAGGTCCCGCAGCGCCTGCGAGATCTCCTGGCGCTCCTCGCCCAGGCCGAGGATGAGGTTGGACTTGGTCACCAGCCCGGCCTCGCGCGCCCGGGTGAGCACCCGCAGCGACCGCCGGTAGTCGAACGCCGGTCGGATCCGGCGGAAGATCCGCGGCACGGTCTCGACGTTGTGCGCCAGCACCTCCGGCCGGGCGCCGAACACCTCGGCCAGCTGCGCCGGGTCGGCGTTGAAGTCGGGGATCAACAGCTCCACACCGCAGCCGGGCACCTGGGCGTGGATCTGGCGCACCGTCTCGGCGTACAGCCACGCCCCGCCGTCGGGCAGGTCGTCACGCGTCACCCCGGTTACCGTCGCGTACCGCAGGCCCATGCGCGCCACCGACTCGGCCACGCGCCTCGGCTCGTCGGCGTCGAAGCCGTCCGGGCGGCCGGTGTCGATCTGGCAGAAGTCGCACCGGCGGGTGCACCGGTCGCCGCCGATGAGGAACGTCGCCTCCCGGTCCTCCCAGCACTCGAAGATGTTCGGGCATCCCGCCTCCTGGCAGACCGTGTGCAGCCCCTCCCGTTCGACCAGTGTGCGTAGCTTCGCGTACTCCGGGCCCAGGTTCGCCCGGACCTTGATCCACGGTGGCTTGCGCTCGATCGGGGTGGCCGCGTTGCGCGCCTCGATGCGCAGCAGCCGGCGGCCCTCGGGTGCGACGGTCACACCGCCAGCGTAGCCGTCGCGCCCGCCCGCCAGGCCGACCCGGCCCGCGGCGCGAGGTAACTCACCTTCCGCGCGGCTAGGCTTCCGTTCATGATCGGCAGCGTGCGCCGGCAGGTCGGGCGACGGGTGGTCTCGCCCACCCTCGTGGGCCGCACCACCGAGCTGGACGTGCTGCTCGCCACGGTCACCGACCCGCCGGCGGTGGTGACCGTCGAGGGAGAGGCCGGGATCGGCAAGACCCGCCTGGTGACCGAGCTGGTCGGCCGGCCGGAGCTGGCCGGCCGACGGTGCGGGATCGGCGGCTGCCGCGACATCCGGGAGCCGTTCCCGCTCGGACCGGTGGTGGAGTCCGTCCGGGCACTGGTCGCGACGCCGCCGGACGGCCTGCTGCCGGCGGTCACCGGAGTGCTGCACCCGCTGCTGCCGGAGCTGTCCCCGTGGCTGCCGCCCCAGCCGCCACCGCTGGACGACGGACCGGGCGAGCGCCACCGCGTCTTCCGCGCCCTGGCCGAGCTGCTCGCCGCCCTGGGGCCGGCGGTCATGGTGTTGGAGGACCTCCACTGGGCGGACCGGCAGACCGTCGACTTCCTCGACTACCTGTTCGGCGCCCTGCCGCCCCGCCTGTCCGTGGTGCTGACCTTCCGCGGGGAGGAGGTGCCCGCCACGGTACGGACCGTGACCGCGCGCCCGCCGACGCCGGTACGGGTGGCCACGGTGGACCTCGATCTGTTCGACATGGAGCAGACCCGTCGGTTGGCCGCGGCCATCCTCGGCACCGACCGGGTTCCCACCCCGTTCGCGGCCGAGCTCCACCGGCGGTCCTCCGGCCTGCCGTTCGCCGTCGAGGAGCTGCTCGCCCTGCTCGTCGGCGGCGGTGACCGGCCCCCGGACCTGACCACCGGGGCGCTGTCACGCCTCCACGTCCCCGCCGGGGTGCGCGCCCTGACGATGCAACGCGTCGCGCGGCTCGGCCCGCCGGCCCGGGCCGTGGTCGAGGCGGCGGCGGTGCTGCACGTGCCCGCCCCCACCGAGGTGCTGGCCGCGGTCAGCCGACTGTCCCCGCCGGACCTGCTGGACGCCCTGGACGAGGCGTTGGACCGCGGCCTGCTGGCCGAGCACGGCGAGCGGATCGGGTTCCGGCACCTGCTGGCCGCGCAGGCGGTGTACGAGACCGTCACCGGCGTGCGTCGACGCTACCTGCACGACCGCGCCGCCACCGCACTGGCCACGCTCGACCCGCCGCCGCTGGGGCAGATCGCGCACCACCTGCGCCACGCCGGTCGGGGCGACGCCTGGCTGGAGGCGGCCGAGCGCGCCGCCGACCAGGCCGCCGCCCTCGGCGACGACCCGGAGGCCGTCCGGTTGCTGGCGGAGGCGCTCCGCCACGGTGACCTGGCACCCGACCGGCGGGGACGGCTGGCGGTGAAGCTGGCCCGGGCCGCGATCCAGACCGTGCACGTCACCGGGGATCTGCTGGACCTGCTGGAGCGGGCGCTGCACGAACGGCTGCCGCCGACCGTGCGCGGGGAGCTGTCCTTCCGGCTGGCGCTGCTGCGGGAGGCCGCGGGTGCGGACGCGCGGGTCGTCCGGCGCCTCTACACCGACGCCGTCGAGCTGCTCGACCGTCCCGACCTGCGGGCGTGGGTGCTGACGGGTCTGGCGATGCCCACCGCACCGGGGGTGCCGCTGGCGGAGCACCGCGCGTGGCTGCACCGGGCGCTGGACCTGCTTCCGGCCGTGACCGATCCCACGTTCCGAGTCTTCCTGCTGGGCAAGGTCACCATGGTGCTGGTCGCCACCGGCGACCCGGACTGGCGGCGCTACGCGGCGCAGATCCGACGCGAGTCCACGGGTGTGCCCCGGCACCGGCGGGAGATCAACGCCCACCAGTCGGCGGGGCTGGCCGCGGCGTACGCGGGGCACTACCGCCCGGCCGGGCAGCTCCTGGCGGCGGCCGCGCAGGGCGCCGCCGGCCACCCCAGCCGCGAGGTGGAGCTGCGGGTGGCCGCCGGCCGGGCGGTGCTCGACTACTGCCGGGGGCGGTGGCAGGGGCTCGACGACCGGCTGGCGGCCATGGTGGACGAGCTGGCCGACTACGCGGTCGTCCGCATCGACGTGGACCTGGTGGCCGCCCTGCTGGCACTGGCACGCGGCGACCCCGCGGGTGCCGGGGCGAGGCTGGGGGAGGTGGCCTCGCGTGCCGCGGCCGTGGGCGGCTACGAGGTGTGGGCGCTCGCGGTCGACGGGCTCGCCCGGCTGGCGCTGGCGCGGGGCCGGCCGGCGGCAGCCGCCGGGGCGGTGCGCCGGCTCCTGGGCGCGGTGGCCACCAAGGGCTGGTGGTCGCCGGTGGCCCGGTGCCTGCCGTCGGCGACCGCCGTCCTGGTGGCCGACGGGGCGCCCGCCGAGGCCGCCGCGCTCGTCGACCGCAGCGCCCGGCACCTGTCCCGGTTGGATGTTCCACTCGCACCGGCGGCGATGGGGCAGGCGCGTGCCACCCTCGCCGCCGCCCGGGGGTCCGCGCGGGCCGGTGACCGGTTCCTGCAGGCCGCGGGGGAGTACGCCGCCGTGGGCTGCCCGTACGAGGCGGCGCTCGCCACCGAGCAGGCGGCCCACGTCCACCTCGCCGGCGGCGAGCCGGAACCCGGCCGGTCGGCGCTGCGGTCCGCGCTGGACGGCTTCCGCCGGCTGGGCGCCTCGTGGGACTTCGACCGTGCGGCCCGCACCGCCCGGCGGTACGGCGTCACGGTGCCCGGCCGCAGCCGGGGCGGTAGCCGGGGCTACGGCGACCTGCTGTCGCCGCGGGAGCGCGAGGTGGCGGAGCTGGCGGCGGCCGGCAAGAGCAACCGGCAGATCGCCGAGGAGCTGTTCCTGTCTCCGAAGACGGTGGACAAGCACGTCGGTGCCGCGCTGCGCAAGCTGGGACTGCGCTCGCGCAGCGGTCTGGCCCGCCGGCTCGACCGGCCGGACCCGGTGCGGTTTGAGGATGGGGTGGTTGCCCCATAGCGGTCCGCGCGGGGTGTTGGGACGCTGCCAGGCGTCCGACTGCGCCGGGCCGGCCGCGGGAGCGGCCGGCCCGGGCGCACCCGTTGCGGATGGAGACACCAGATGGCAAGGAGCAACAGCCGCGTCCCACCCCGCGGACGGCGCCGGGCGGCCGTTGCCGCCCTCGCGGTCGTCGCCGCGGTCCTCACCGCCCCGCCGGTCCAGGGCGCCGTCCCCGACGGACCGGCCGGAGCGTCCACGACGGTCATCGTGGAACTGGCGCCGCCGCCCGCGCTCGCGGCCGTGGCGCCCGGCTCCGAGGCGGCCGCGCCGGACTGGTCACCCGCCCTCCACCGTGCCCGGAGCCTGGACCTGGCCCAGCAGGCGGTGGCGGCGCAGGCCAGCGCGGCCGGGGTCGACCTGACGGTGACCCACCACCTCACCGCCGCGTACAACGGGTTCGTCGCCCGGCTGCCGGCCGGGCAGGTCGACGCCCTGGCCGACCTGCCCGGGGTACGCGCCGTGCATCCGGACCGCACCGTCACGGTGGCACTGCACGACAGCGTGCCGCTGGTCGGCGCGCCCGGGGTGTGGGACCCGCCGCACGGCGGCGCCGGGTCGACCGGCGCGGGTGTGACCGTGGCGGTGCTCGACACCGGCATCGACTACACCCACCCCGACCTCGGCGGGGGCTTCGGCCCGGGCCACAAGGTGGTGGGCGGGTACGACGTCGTCAACGACGACCCCGACCCGATGGACGACCACGGGCACGGGACCCACGTGGCCGGCATCGTGGCGGCGGACGGACAGCTCCGCGGCGTGGCCCCGGACGCCACCCTGACCGCGTACAAGGTGCTGGACAGCTCCGGGAACGGCCAGGTCTCCGACATCCTGGCCGGGCTCGACCGGGCGGTCCACCCGGACAACCCGCACCGGGCCGACGTGGTCAACCTGAGCCTCAGCGGCCCCGGCGACGGTGCCGACCCGTTGTCGGTGGCGGCCCAGCAGGCCGCGGAAGCCGGCGTCGTGGTGGTGGCGGCCGCCGGTAACCTCGGTCCCTTCCCGGGCTCCGTCCGCGCACCGGCGGCCGCCGAGGGCGTCGTCGCGGTCGGTGCCAGCGCCAGCGGGATCCGGGTGCCCCGGGCCCGGATGGTCCAGCCGGTCGAGGAGGACCTGCAGGCCCTGCGGTTCGTCTTCTCCGCCAACCCGCCGTCGACTCCGGTCGAGCTGGACGTCGTCGACGTCGGGCGCGGCCTGCCGGGCACCTACGACGACGTCGACGTGGCCGGCCGGGCGGTGCTCATGGAGGTCGGGGACGCGTTGGCGCAGGCCGGCCACGCGCAGCAGCGCGGGGCGGCCGCCGTCCTGTTCTACGCGCCCGACTTCTGGGGCCCCATCGGGGGCGGAGGCGGCCCGGGCGTCGGGCTCCGAGCGGGCGTGCCCGGTGTGGACCGGGCCGCGGTGATCGAGCGGGACGACTTCCCCACCGGGATCCACGGCGCCGACGAGGACCGGCTCGACCTGGTGGCGCTGCAGATCCCCGGGTCGGCCGCGGCAGAGCTGCAGCGGCACCTGCCCGACGGGCCGGTGCGGGTCGAGATCAGCGGCGTGGACGCCACCGACCTCATGGCGGACTTCAGCTCCCGTGGACCGACCGGGCGGTTCGGGGCCAAGCCGAACCTCGTGGCACCGGGCGTGGAGATCCTGTCCACCCTGCCCGGTGGTGGGTACGGCCGGGCCAGCGGCACCAGCATGGCCGCCCCGCACGTCGCCGGCGCCGCGGCGCTGCTGCTGTCGCTGCGGCCGGAGCTGACCGCACGAGAGGTGTCCGCGCTGCTGTCCAC
>DATGOE010000208.1:0-7328 GCA_035306365.1 Natronosporangium sp.
CGCCGCGCTGGCGGACGCGGGACTCGTGCCGCGGAGATCGAACGACCCACCGCCCCGTACGCGTGCCGGGGCGGCGTCAAGGGTCGGGCTGGCCGGATTTGAACCGGCGGCCTCCCGCCCCCCAGACGGGTGCGCTACCAAACTGCGCCACAGCCCGGAGCCGGTCGGTGGACCGGCAGATGAACCTTACCGCAGCCGCGCCCGCGGCGGCGACACGGTGGGTGGCGTGGTGCCAAAGGGGCCACCGTGACGGCTGCGCCCGAGTGTCCGGATACCCTGCACGTCCGTGGAGGTGCGACGGGCGCTCGGTCTGGCGGTTCTGGTGGCGACGGGTCTGGCGACGGCCGGGGCCGGTCCGGTGCCGGCCGCGCAGCCGTCGCCGTCCCCGCCGCCGTTCGTACCCTGCCCGGTCGTCGAGCTCGACCCGCCGCCGCAGCGGCCGTCCCCGCCGCCGACGCCCGTGCACGACCCATGGGAGCGGGAGGTCGGTGGTGCGGCGCTGGCCACCGCGGGTCTGGTGGTCCCGCCGGACGCCCCGGACCTGCCCGACCAGTTGTCGGCCACGTACTGGTTGGTCGCCGACCTGGACACCGGCGCGGTGCTGGGCGCGTGCGGCCCCCACGAGTACGGCATTCCCGCGAGCACGCAGAAGCTGCTGCTGGCGCTCACGCTGCTGGACGAGCTCGACCCGCACGACGTGGTCGAGGTGCTGCCCGAGGACCTCGACTTCGAGCCCGGCAGCTCCGCGGTCGGCCTGCTGGCCGGCGGGAGGTACCCCGTCGAGACGCTGTGGTTGGGCCTGCTGCTCAACTCCGGCAACGACGCGGCTCAGGCGCTCGCCCGGGTCGGGGGCGGGCCGGAGGGCGTCGCCGGCACCCTGGCCAAGATGAACCGCACCGCCTGGCTGCTGGGCGCGTACCAGACCCACGCCGTGACCCCGTCCGGCCTCGACGGACCCGGCCAGTTCACCAGCGCGTACGACCTCGCCCTCATCGCCCGGCGGCTGTACCAGCGGGAGGACTTCCTGCGGTACATCTCGACCGAGCGCACGCAGATCCCGCCCCAGCCGCCGCGGGACCCCAACGGCTTCCAGATCCAGAACCAGGACCCGATGCTGGCCGCCTACGAGGGCGCGCTGGGCGGCAAGACCGGGTACACCGACCTGGCGCGGCACTCGTACGTCGGCGCGGCCGAACGCGACGGCCGGCGACTGGTGGTCACCGTGCTGGGGGCCGAGAACCGGCCGGTGCCGGCCTGGCAGCAGGCGACCGCCCTGCTCGACTGGGGGTTCTCGCTGCCCCGGCGGGCCTCGGTGGGGCGCCTGGTCGAGCCGGGGGAGGCGCTCCTCGCCGCCCTGCTCCCGGACCCGGGCGCGCCGGAGGAGGTGTCCGCCCCACCGGTGCCCCCGGCCCAGGCGTCGGCTCCGGTGCCGCCGGTGGTCAGGTGGCTGGTCTGGCTCGTCGGCGGGGTGGCGGCGGTGGTGCTGATCTTCGGCGTGGTGCTCATGGCCGCCGGGGTGGTGCTGCGGCGCCGGTGACCGGTGGCCGGCCGGTCGGTCCCGCGACCGGTCCGGCGCGTCAGTCCTCCTGCGAGGGTGCGGGTGCCGCCGACCCGTGCGCCCGCGCACCGACCCGCTGCCGGGTGCGGCGGGCGCGGCGGCGGGCGCGGAGCAGCTCCACCGCGATCGGTACGACCGACAGCAGCACGATCCCGACCAGGATCATCTCGATGTTGTCGGCGACGAACGTGACCTGGCCGAGGAAGTAGCCGAGCACGGTCACGCCCGTGCCCCACAGCACGCCGCCGACCACGTTGTAGGTCACGAAGGTCCGGTACGTCATGTGGCTGACGCCGGCGATGATCGGGGTGAACGTGCGCGCGATCGGCACGAACCGCGCCAGCACGATCGAACCGGCGCCGTAGCGCTCGAAGAAGGCGTGCCCCTTGGCGACGTACTCCTGCCGGAACAGGCGCGAGTCCGGTCGCCGGAACAGCGCCGGGCCCACCCGGCGCCCGAACACGTAGCCGGCCTGGTCCCCGGCGATGGCCGCGAGGGTGACCAGCAGGCAGACCAGCCACAGCGGGTAGTCCAGGAAGCGCCCGTCGGCCACCAGCAGCCCGGCGGTGAACAGCAGCGAGTCGCCGGGGAAGAAGAACCCGATCAGCAGCCCGGACTCGGCGAAGACGATGGCGAGCAGCCCGATCAGCCCGAAGGTGGCGATCAGGCGTTGAGGTTCGAGGAAGTCGGGGCCGAGGGCGGACAGCGCGACCGGCGTCGACATGCATCCTCCGTGATTCGGTGGCGGCGGACGGACCGGCGGCGCCGGTCGGCGACCGGACGGGTCCCGTTGCGGGCAGTCTAGCCGGCCAGGGCACGCCGCCCGGTGCGGACGAGCGGATCCGGCGGCCGCGGCCGGCTACTGTTCCGCCCATGGGTGACGGGTCCACCGCGGGGCTGCTGCTGGCCGCCGGGGCCGGCCGCCGGTACGGGATGCCCAAGGCGCTGGTGGAGGTGGACGGCGAGCGACTGGTGGAGCGCGGGGCACGGACGCTGCGCGACGGCGGCTGCGCGCCGGTGGTCGTGGTGCTCGGCGCCGCCGCCGACCGGATCCGGTCGGCGGCGCGACTCGACGGGTGCACGGTGGTGGACAACCCCGACTGGCCCACCGGGATGGGTTCCTCGTTGCGTGCCGGTCTGGCGGCACTCGCCGACACCGGTGCGGTGGCCGTGGTGGTCCTGCTGGTCGACCTGCCCGGCGTGACCGCCGAGGCGGTACGCCGGGTCGCCGCCCGCGCCGCGCCCGACGCGCTGGTCATGGCCGGTTACGGCGACCGGCGCGGCCATCCGGTGCTGCTGGGCCGGGCGCACTGGCCGGGCGTGGCGGCGACGGCCGCCGGGGACGCCGGCGCCCGTGCCTATCTGGCCGCCCACCGCCAGCGGGTACGGGTGGCGCGGTGCGACGACGTGGCCGACGGCCGCGACCTGGACACGCCGCCGCGCTGAGCGCGCGCCACGGCCGGCCGGGCGGCGTCAGCGGTGGCCGGAAATCGATGGGCGGACCTCTTGCCCGCCGGTAGTTGACTAGGCAAGAATGAACCCCAGGGCTCAAGATCCGCTCCTCCCGGTCCACCTCGGACCGGTACCCCCCTCCCGGAGGTGCCCATGCAGGTGCCGGCCCCGTTCGTCTACGAGCGAGCCAGCAGCGTCGAGCACGCGATCGAACTCCTGGGCCGGCACGGACCGCAGGCGCGGGTCGTCGCCGGCGGGCACAGTCTCATCCCGATGATGCGGTTGCGGCTGGCCCGACCCGACGTCCTCATTGACATCAACGGTCTGCGCGACCTGTCGTACGTCCGCGTCGACGGCGACCAGTTGTGCATCGGCGCGCTGACCCGCCACGCCGAGCTGCTGGACTCGGCGGTGGCGGGGGAGCACTACCCGATCCTCCACGACGCCGAGCGGGTCATCGCCGACCCGGTGGTACGCAACTTCGGCACCGTCGGCGGCTCGCTGTGCCAGGCGGACCCGGCGGAGGACCTGAGCGCGGCGTTCGCGGCCGTCAACGCCGTCGCGGTCGTCCGGGGTGCCGCCGGCACCCGCACCGTCCCGGTGCGCGAGCTGCACGTCGGCCCGTACGAGACCGTCCTGGCCCCGGACGAGCTGCTGGTGGAGATCAGCGTGCCGGTGCGGCCCGGCGGTGGTTCCGCGTACGAGAAGGTGGAGCGCCGGGTGGGCGACTACCCGGTGGCGGCCGCCGGGGCGGCGCTGTGGTTGGACGGCGACACCGTGGCCGATGTGGGCATCGGCCTGACCGCGGTCGGCGCGCCGCACTTCGCCGCCGCGGAGGCCGAGGCGGCGCTGCGCGGCCAGCCGGCCACCGAGGAGAGCTTCGCCCGGGCCGGCCGGATCGCCGCCGAGCACTGCCAGCCGGTGGCCGACCAGCGCGGCCCGATCGACTACAAGCGACACCTGGCCGGCGAGCTGACCACGCGGGCGCTGCGCCGGGCCGCCGCCCGTGCCCGTGGACAGGAGGCCTGACATGGAGATCACGGTGACCGTCAACGGCACCGCGTACACCCGCGACGTGGAGCCGCGGCTGCTGCTGGTGCACTTCCTGCGCCAGACCCTGGGCTTGACCGGCACGCACTGGGGGTGCGACACGTCCAACTGCGGCACCTGTGTGGTGCTGTTCGACGGTCGGCCGCTGAAGTCGTGCACGATGTTCGCGGTCATGGCCGACGGGCACGAGATCCGCACCGTCGAGGGCCTGGAACGCGACGGCGAGCTGGACGTGGTGCAGCGCGGGTTCATGGAGTGCCACGGCCTGCAGTGCGGGTTCTGCACCCCGGGGATGATGCTGACCGCCCGGGCCCTGCTGGACCGCAACCCCGATCCGTCCGAAGCGGAGATCCGGGAGGCGATCTCCGGACAGCTGTGCCGGTGCACCGGCTACGAGAACATCGTGCGGTCGGTCCGGTGGGCCGCCACGCACGCCGCCCCGCAACAGCACGCCGCCCAGGAAGAGGTGACCACGTCATGACCGTCACCCACGAGCGCCCCGCGGTCGGCTTCGGACCGGCGCTGCGCAAGGAGGATGCGCGGTTCGTCCGCGGCCGGGGCACCTATGTCGACGACGTGACCCTGCCGGGCATGCTGCACGGCGCGGTGCTGCGCAGCCCGCACGCGCACGCCCGGATCGTCTCGATCGACACCTCGCAGGCCGAGGCGCACCCGGGCGTGCGGGCGGTCATCACCGGGCAGACCCTGGCCGGCCTCAACCTGGCGTGGATGCCCACCCTGTCCTACGACACGCAGGCCGTGCTCGCCACCGACAAGGTCCGCTTCCAGGGCCAGGAGGTGGCGTTCGTGGTCGCCGACGACCACTACACCGCCCGCGACGCGCTGGAGCTCATCGACGTCGAGTACGAGCCGCTGCCGGCGGTGGTGGACGCCCGGCGGGCGCTGGAGCCGGGCGCACCGGTGATCCGCGACGACAAGGACGGCAAGACCGACAACCACATCTTCGACTGGGAGGCCGGCGACAAGGCGGCCACCGACGAGGTGTTCGCCTCCGCCGAGGTGGTCGTCACCGAGGACATCCTCTACCCGCGGGTGCACCCGTCACCGCTGGAGACCTGCGGGGCAGTGGCGCACATGGACAAGGTGACCGGCAAGCTGACGGTCTGGACGACCACCCAGGCCCCGCACGCTCACCGGACGGTGTACGCGCTGGTGGCGGGTCTGCCCGAGCACAAGATCCGGATCATCTCGCCGGACATCGGCGGCGGGTTCGGCGGCAAGGTGGGCATCTACCCCGGCTACGTGCTGGCGATCGTCGGGTCGATCGTGACCGGGAAGCCGGTCAAGTGGGTGGAGGACCGGTCCGAGCACCTGATGAGCACGGCGTTCGCCCGCGACTACCACATGCGCGGCCAGATCGCCGCCACCCGGGACGGGAAGATCCTGGGGCTGCGGGTGGAGGTGCTGGCCGACCACGGCGCGTTCAACGCCACCGCCCAGCCCAGCAAGTTCCCCTCCGGGTTCTTCCACGTCTTCACCGGCTCCTACGACCTGCAGGCCGCGCACTGCAAGGTCACCGGCGTCTACACCAACAAGGCTCCCGGCGGGGTGGCGTACGCCTGCTCGTTCCGGATCACCGAGGCGGTGTACCTGGTCGAGCGGATGGTCGACGTGCTGGCCCGGGAGCTGGAGATGGACCCCGCGCAGCTGCGGATGAAGAACCTGCTGCGGCCCGAGCAGTTCCCGTACACCACGCCGACCGGGTGGGAGTACGACTCCGGGGACTACCCGCGGACCCTGCGCACGGCGATGGAGCTGGCCGGCTACGAGCAGCTGCGCGCCGAGCAGGCCGAGCGGCTGCGCCGCCGCCACCAGGGCGAGAAGGTGCCGCTGATGGGCATCGGGGTCTCCTTCTTCACCGAGGCGGTCGGTGCCGGGCCGCGCAAGCACATGGACATCCTCGGCCTGGGCATGGCCGACGGGGCGGAGCTGCGGATCCACCCGACCGGCAAGGCGGTGCTGCGGATCTCCGTGCAGACCCAGGGCCAGGGGCACGAGACCACGTTCGCGCAGATCGTCAGCAACGAGCTGGGGCTGCCCACCGAGGACGTCGAGGTGGTGCACGGCGACACCGACCAGACCCCGTTCGGCCTGGGCACGTACGGGTCGCGCTCCACCCCGGTGTCGGGGGCGGCGGCCGCGGTGGTGGCCCGCAAGGTGCGTGAGCGGGCCCGCATCGTCGCCTCGGCGATGCTGGAGGTGTCCCCGGACGACCTGGAGTGGCAGGGCGACCGGTGGCAGGTGCGCGGTGACCCGGAGAAGGCCAAGACCATCCAGGAGATCGCGCTCGCCGCGCACTCCAACCTGGAGCTGCCCGAGGGCGTGGAGGGGCACCTGGACGCCACCGCCGTCTACAACCCGCCCAACCTGACCTACCCGTTCGGGGCGTACATCTGCGTGGTGGACGTCGACCCCGACACCGGGCAGGTGAAGGTGCGCCGGTTCATCGCCGTCGACGACTGCGGGGTGCGGATCAACCCGATGATCGTCGAGGGCCAGATCCACGGTGGGCTCGCCGACGGGGTGGGCATGGCGCTCATGCAGGTGATGGCGTTTGACGCCGACGGCAACCACCTCGGCGCCAGCCTCATGGACTACCTGCTGCCCACGGCGATGGAGTGCCCGTCGTGGGAGCTGGGGGAGACCGTCACCCCCTCGCCGCACCACCCGATCGGCGCCAAGGGCGTGGGCGAGTCGGCCACGGTCGGCTCGCCGGCCGCGATCGTCAACGCGGTCATGGACGCCCTCAAGCCGTACGGGGTGCGGCACGCCGACATGCCGCTGACACCGGCGGTGGTGTGGTCGGCGATCCAGGGCCGGCGGATCCGCACCGACCTGGCCATCACCTGACCCGACCCGCGGGGGCACCGTGAGCATCGACCTGATCGCCAGGGCCGACGAGCTGCGGCGCCGGCGCGTCCCGTTCGTGCTGGCGACCGTCGTGCGCGCCGAACGTCCCACCAGCGCCCGGCCCGGCGACCGGGCGGTGGTGCTCGGCGACGGGTCGATCGAGGGGTTCGTCGGCGGCGCCTGCGCCACGTCGACGCTGCGGGCGCAGAGCGCCCAGCTGCTGCGGACCGGCGGCAGCACCCTGCTGCGGATCACGCCCGCGTCCGCGGCCGGGGCGGAGCCGGCGGGCCCCGGCACGGTGGTGGTGGACAACCCGTGCCTGTCCGGTGGCACGCTGGAGATCTTCCTGGAGGCCGTGATGCCGGCGGCGCTGGTGCACGTGTTCGGCGACACCCCG
>DATGOE010000209.1:0-5319 GCA_035306365.1 Natronosporangium sp.
GGTCTCCGACACCCAGCCGACCGTCAGGCCCAGCAGCCGGTACACCGGTTCCATCCACTCGGCATCCCGGCGGGCCAGGTAGTCGTTGACGGTCAGGACGTGGACCGGGCCGTTGCCGCGGCGGACGTGCCCGTAGGCGGCGATCGCCGCGGTCAGGGTCTTGCCCTCCCCGGTGGCCATCTCCGCCACGTGTCCGGCCAGCAGCGCCATCACGCCCAGCAACTGCTCGTCGTAGGCCCGCTCGTTCAGCGCGCGCCGCGCGGCCTCGCGCCCGATCGCGCAGATCTCCACCAGCTCCGTCGCCTCGCCCGCGGCGGCGGTCAGGGCCGCGTCGTCCAGCTCGGTCAACCGGCTCTCCTGCGCCTCGATCTCCGGCAGCAGCGCCCGCATCGGTGCGAGGTCCACGGTCGTGCCGGGCCGTTCCAGGAAACGCCACAGGCGGGTCCGCAGGCGGTGCGACAGGCTCATGGCAGCACGCTACGTCACCGGCCGGTGCGGCCGCATCCCGACCACGGGCGCTGGCGGGCCGGCCGCCGGGGACGGCAGGCTCCCGCACCCGGTTGCCCGCGGCACCGGGTCGCCGCTCACGACACCAGGTCGCGGTTGTTGAGCAGGAACTCCGCGAGGCGGTCCTCCCGCAGCGCCTCGAACAGCTCAAACGTCCGGGGGTTGAGCTGCTCGCCCCGGTATACGCCGCCCACGTGGACACTGACGGCGTCGACCTGCACCGTCACGAGGTCGCCCGGCCGGAGGTGCCGCAGCGCGAACGCGAAGTCCACCGGGCGGTGGCCGCGGCCGTCGAACAGCAGCGCGTCACCGGCGGCCCGCAGCACCCGGTCCAGGGCGAGCGGGTTGGTCACGACGTCCCGGCTGATCGCCTTGTCCAGCATGGCCTCGAGGATGACCTGCTGGTGGCGCTGGCGGCCGTAGTCGCCGTCCTCCACGCCGTACCGCTGGCGGGCGACGTCGAGCGCCTGCCACCCGTTGAGCTCGCAGGTGAACCTGCCCTTGTCGTCGGCCGGTCCGCACGGCGGGGTGCCGGGCTCGTACACCATCTGCGGCCCGAAGTAGCCGGAGCCGTCGGCCAGAACCGGCCGGTGCCGGCCGTCGGGCTGGCGGTGACGGGACACGATCACCTCGTCGAGCTCGACCGTGACGCCGTCCATCGCGTCGACGATGTCGGTGAACCCGGTGAAGTTGATGACCGCGCCGGCGTCGAAGCGCTCGATGCCGGTGAGGTTGCTGATCGTCTGTGACAGCAGCTGGAAGCCGCGCGCGATGTCCGGCAGCTCCTCGCCGGGCTGTTGCCGGGAGCCTTCGGCCATGGCGCCGTTCAGCTTCACCCGCTGCTGGCCGAGGTACCCGGTGGGCTCGAACGGCGGGATGTCCACCAGGGTGTCACGGGGGAGCGAGATCAGGTACGCGCTGCGCATGTCGGCCGGTACGTGGACGATGATCATGACGTCGGCGCGCGGCGGCTCCTCCGGGCGGCTCGGCCGGGTGTCCAGGCCGGCCAGCAGGATGTTCAGCGGCCCGGTGATGTCGCTGCCCGGCTCCTCCTCCGACTCGTCCGGCGGCAGCAGATCCACCCGCGTGATGTTCTCGTCGTACCGCTTGAGCAGGACGCTGGCTCCGGCCAGGGCGGTGCCGCTGGACAGCAGGAGCACCGCGCCGACGATGACCATCAGCTTCGCCCACAACGGATGACGGCGATCGCGTCGCAATCCGGCTCCTGCGAGGTGGTGGAGGTGGCACCGGCCGCCGGTCCGGCCCCGTGGGTCCCACTGTACCGACCGCCGCCCGCCGGGCACGGCGCCGTCGGATCGGACCACCTCGCCACCGCGGGGAACCGGCTGAGCCCCCACCCGGTCGGTGGGATGACCTCGGGTGGGATGGCACCGGCCCGGTCGACCGACGCGACTCGCTCGGTCGCGGCTTTCTGCAGCGGCCCTCTGTTACGGCGCTCCGTCACGGCCCGTCCCCGAACCGACCGCGACCCGCCCGCTTCTGCCTCCCGGCCGTCCCTGAGCCGGCGGCAGGAGTGGCCGTGGGATGAGGGCAGGTACCGGGTGGAAATCCACCTATGCAGATCTGGAAAGAGGACGATCATGTCCGATGTGAGGCGTCGATGGCGTCGGTTGAGGTGGTTGCCCGTGGTGGCGTCGGTGACGTTGGTGGCGGGCATGGTGGTGGGGTCGCCGGTGTCGGCTCAGGCGCCCTCACCCGTCTCCGCCACCCACGACCAGGCCGGGGGGCAGGGTGGAGCAGAGAGCGGACAAGCCGACCGCAAGGAGGACGACCATGCCCGGACCGGACACATCCCACCGGCGTTTCGAGCCGCTGGCCGCACCCGTACCCGGGCTCGCGCCGTGCGTGGCGCGCCCCGCCGGGCGGGCCGGGTAGCCTGGGACGGCGGGGCCGCTAGCTCAATTGGCAGAGCAGTGGACTTTTAATCCATTGGTTCGGGGTTCGAGTCCCTGGCGGCCCACCGACCTGATCACGTGTGAGCCGTGAGGCGGTGGGGATCGGGCACCGGTCGACGCTGGTGGCGGGGTGGCTCGCCGCCGGGGCTCAGGGGCGCAGGTGCGCCAGCCAGTCGAGCGTCGCCAGGGTGTCCTCGGCGGTGTCGACCGTGACGGGGAACAGGCACCGGTCCACCCCTGCCCGCGCGAACTCCGCCAGGAGCGGCCGGTCGTACGGGACGCCGAACAGCGTCACCGACACCGGCGGGCGGCCCATCTCCTCCGCGCGGCGGCGCAGCTGCGCGACCCGACGCTCCAACTCGTCCACGTCCTTGAGGGGACCGCACTGCGGGAACCACCCGTCCCCGAAGGACAGCACCCGGTCCTCGACCCCGGGGCCGTTGCCGCCCACCAGCACCGGTGGATGCGGCTGCTGGACCGGCTTGGGCCAGGACCAGAGCGGGTCGAAGTCGACGAACTCGCCGTGGTACTCGGCCTCCTCGGCCGTCCAGATCTGCCGCATCGCCCGTACCCGGTCGGCGAGCAGCGCCATCCGGGTCCGCGGGTCCGTGCCGTGGTTGGCCAGCTCCAGACGGTTCCACCCGGCCCCCACCCCGAACAGGAAGCGACCCCCGGAGAGCCGGTCCAGGCTGGCCACCTGCTTCGCCGTGATGATCGGGTCCCGTTCGGTCACCAGGCAGACGCCGGTGCCGAGCTTCAGGTCGGTGGTCACCGCCGCGGCGGCGGCGAGCGCCACGAACGGGTCGTACGTGTCGGCGTACTCCCGGGTGGAGCGACCGTCGCCGCGCCGGCTCGCGACCGGGATGTGGGTGTGCTCGGCGTAGAACAGCGACTCGAACCCGCGCTCCTCCACCGCGCGTGCGAGCTCCTGCGGTGCCAGGCCGTTCGAGCCCGTAAAGACGGCGATTCCGATGTCCACAGTGCCCTCCCAGTCCCCGTCGGTGACCCGGCCGCGGTGCGATGCCGGCGAGCCGGCGCAGCGGTGTGCCGACGCGGCGCCTCACCGTGGTGGTACGCGCCGCGACGCCGTGACGCGTCGGATCCTACGCCGTCGGCGGCATGAGCTGGAGCGAAAATCGCGGGGCGCTCGCACCCGGAGCGCGGTACCGACGGCCGCCCCCGACCCGAAGGGCCGGCCTCGCCCGCGTGGCGACGTCCGGCCGGTAGGCTCTGCGGGCTCACGGCCACGGCGTGCGCCAACCGTGGCGGCCGCGACGGCGACGAGGGCGACCGGTGCCGGCACAGATGCTGCTCTACGCCCTGCCACCGACGGTGGGGATCGTTCTCGGGTACCTGCGGGGCGGCCGGTTGCGACACCTGGCGACGGTCCGCCTGCGTGACCTGTGTCCTGGCCGGCGCCGGCGCGAACGCGCTCGCGATCCTGCTCAACGGCGGGATGCCGTACTCCGCGACCGCGGCCCGGGCCGTGGGCCTGACGGTCGACGACGAGACGGTCCGGAACACGGTGGCGGGTGAGGACACCCGGCTCCCGTGGCTCGGCGACGTCATCCCGGTCCCGTCGCTCGGGGCCGTGGTCAGCGTCGGTGACCTGCTGATCGCCGTCGGGCTCGTCGGCCTGGTGGCCAGCTTGATGCGACCCCGGCCGCTACCGCACCGGCGGTGGCGGGCGCGGGTCCCTGGCCGGCAGGAGGGAGGTGGAACATGGCCACGCAGCGCCTGCGCCGACTGGTCATAGCGGTGCTCACCCTGGCGTCGACGGCGACGTTGCTGTACACCCTCGGCGCGCCGTTCAACCACGGAGGCTGAGCGCGGGTCGCCCGGCGCCGGTCCGGCCCGTATCGTGGTCCGGTGGACCTGGAGTTCAGCGGCGAGATCTGGTACTGGCGGGGACCGGCGCCCTGGTACTTCGTCACCATGCCGGCGGACCAGTGCCGCCTCGTGGCGGAGGCGTCCCCGGAGGTGAGCTACGGCTGGGGCGTGATCCCCGTGACCGCCCGGATCGGCTCGACCGTCTGGACCACGTCACTGTTCCCCAAGGACGGCCGCTACCTCGTGCCGCTGCGGGCGGACGTCCGCAGGGCCGAGGGGGTGGACGAGGGTGACACCGTGACGGTGCGGGTCACCATCGACGTCTGAGCGGGACCCGGGCACCACGCCGGGAGGAGCGGATGGATCTGAGGGTGGACATCGACCGGCTGCGGGGTGATCTGGAGCAGCTGGCGCGGTTCGGCGCGGACGATCGGGGCGGGGTCACCCGTACCAGCTTTTCGGTGGCGGACCGGCAGGCGCGGGCCTGGTTGGCGGAGCGGGCCGCGGAGGCCGGGCTGGCGATGCGGACCGACGGGATCGGCAACATCTTCCTGCGCGCCCCGGGCCAGCCCGACGGCCCCGCGGTGTGGACGGGCTCTCATCTGGACAGCGTCCCCAACGGCGGGGCGTTCGACGGTGCGCTGGGCAGCATGGCCGCCCTCGAGGTGGCCCGCCGGTTGGCCGAGGAACGGGTGGCGCTGCGTCGGCCGGTGGAGGTGGTCATCTTCGCCGACGAGGAGGGCAACTACCACCACCTGTGCGGGTCCACCGCCCTGGTGCGGAACTACCGGCCCGAGGAGCTGGCGGAGCTGCGCGGGCGGGACGGGGACCGACTGGTCGACGCGCTGGCCGCGGCGGGCCTGGATCCGCAGGCGGCCACCCGGACCGCGGTCGCGCCGGGGTCGGTGTACGCGTTCGTGGAGCTGCACATCGAGCAGGGGGCGGTGCTGGAGAGCCGCGGCGTGCAGATCGGCGTGGTGACCGGGATCGTCGGCCTGGGCGGTGGGGAGCTCACGTTCACCGGTCGGGCCGACCACGCCGGCACCACCCCGATGGGGATGCGGCG
>DATGOE010000210.1:0-21696 GCA_035306365.1 Natronosporangium sp.
TAAATCGGGCACGCGGCTTTGGCACCATAGAGGCTCCGTATCCCCCCGACGGAGGTCTCTCGTGCGAGACAAGCTGACGAACCGCCGCCGGTGGCACGGTGATGTCCCGACCCACCGCCGGCGGCTGGCCCGACAGGTCCGGTCGGTGTGGCACCGGCTCGGGCAGGCCCCCCTCCTCGACCGGCTCCGGCAGGCGCTGACCACCTGGACCGGGCCGCAGCGCCAGCCGGAGCTGGTGGTGGCCGTCGTCGCCCTGGCCGCGATCGGACTGGGTACCGCCACCGCGACCACAGTGGACGCCAGCGGGCCGGCCGCGGCGCCCACCTCCGACATCTTCACCGCGCCGGCGGACCTGTCCGGGCGGGACGCCTCGCTCGACCGCCCCGACCGCGCCGAGCGGACCGGCCCGCGGGTCGACGGGTCCGCGCCGGGCGACACCCGTGGATCCGGGTCGACGGTGCCCGACGACTCCTCCGCCGCCGCACCGGACGGGTCCGGGTCGTCCCACGAACCCGCCGCCGCCACGCCCGCGCCGCCCCCCGCGTGGGTGCACCCGATGCCGGGTGCCTTCACCACGTCGTGCTTCGGCCCGCGGTGGGGCGTGCTGCACGGCGGCGTGGACCTGGCGGCGCCGCCGGGCACGCCGATCCGGGCGGTCGGGGCCGGCACGGTCATCCACGCCGGCTGGGGTATCGCCGGATACGGCATCTCGGTGATGGTCGACCACGGCGACGGCTACGTCACCCACTACGCCCACGCGTCGCAGGCCACCGTCTCCGTGGGTGACACGGTGAAGCCCGGCGACGTCATCGCCCTGGAGGGCTCGACCGGTGACTCCAGCGGGCCGCACCTCCACTTCGAAGTCCACAAGGGAATGTGGAACCGGGTCGAGCCCGTCCAGTGGCTCGCCAACCGGAACATCCACATTGATGGGTGCTGACCCGTCCGCGGACCACACTCCTGTCCCCCACGGTCCGGGTGGGGCGGTCGGCCACCGCCCCACCCGGACCCCCGCCCGGTACGGGGACACCGCGGCGCGGACGGCCACGCCAGTCACCGCGTCAGAGCTTCTCCAGCGGGGAGTACCGCAGGACGATCCACAACACCTGGTCGCCGAAGTCGATCTGGGCCTGGGCACGTGGACCGGCGCCCTGGACGGCGAGCACCCGGCCCAACCCGTACCGCTGGTGGTTGACCCGGTCACCGGGGCTCAGCGCCGGTACCCTCGGCAGCTGGGACGCGGTGGTCAGGCCCGCGCCGGCACGCTCCGCCGGCCGCCCGGCCGGGCCCGCCCGCCCGGAGGTGCCGCGCCACGACGTCACCGCCGCCTCCGTGCGCTCCCACCGCACCAGCTCGGCCGGAAGCTCGTCGAGGAACCGCGACGGCGGGTTGTACTGCGGCTGGCCCCATGCGGACCGGGTGACCGCCCGGGTGAGATAGAGGCGCGATCGGGCCCGGGTGATGCCCACATAGGCGAGCCGGCGCTCCTCCTCCAGCTCGCTCGGGTCCGCCAGGGAGCGGTCGTGCGGGAACACCCCCTCCTCCAGCCCGGTCATGAACACCACCGGGAACTCCAGCCCCTTGGCGGTGTGGAGGGTCATGAGCGTGACCACCCCGGCCGCGTCCGCGGCCGCCTCCGGCACCTCGTCGGCGTCGGCCACCAGCGCCACCTGTTCCAGGAAGCCGGCCAGGGACGGCTCCTCCTCCCCCGCGGCGGCGGTCCGCTCGGTGTACTCCCGCGCGACGCTCACCAGCTCCTGCAGGTTCTCCAGCCGGCCGGCGTCCTGCGGATCGTGGCTCTCCTCCAGCATGGACACGTAGCCGGTGCGGTGCAGCACCGCCTCCAGCACGTCCTCCGGTGGCGAGGTCTCGGCGAGCTGCCGCAGGTCGTCCAACAGCGACCGGAAGTCCCGGATCGCGTTGACCGCCCGGGAGCCGATCCCCGGCGCGTCGCCGGCGCGCTGCAGCGCCTGGGTGAAGGAGATCCGGTCCCGGGAGGCCAGGGCCTCCACACAGGCCTGGGCACGGTCGCCGATGCCGCGGCGCGGCGTGTTGAGGATCCTCCGCACGCTCACCGTGTCGTCCGGGTTCACCACCGCCCGCAGGTACGCCAGCGCGTCGCGGACCTCCTTGCGCTCGTAGAAGCGCACGCCACCGACCACCTTGTACGGCAGGCCGAGCCGGATGAAGATCTCCTCGAACACCCGGGACTGGGCGTTGGTGCGGTAGAAGACCGCGATGTCGGCCGGCCGCGCGATGCCGGCGTCGGTCAGCCGGTCGATCTCCCGGGCGATCCAGTCCGCCTCCTCGTGCTCGGTGTCCGCCACGTACCCGACGATCGGCTCCCCGGCGCCCAGGTCGCTCCACAACCGCTTGGGCTTGCGGCCCGGGTTACGGTCGATCACGGCGTTGGCCGCGTTGAGGATGGTGGTGGTGGAACGGTAGTTCTGCTCCAGCAGGATGGTGCGCGCGTTGGGGAAGTCGCGCTCGAACTCCAGGATGTTGCGGATGGTCGCGCCCCGGAAGGCGTAGATCGACTGGTCGGCGTCGCCGACGACGCACAGCTCCGCGGGCGGGATCTCCCCGCCCTCCTCGCCCACCAGCTCCTTGACCAGCGCGTACTGGGCGTGGTTGGTGTCCTGGTACTCGTCGACCAGCACGTGCCGGAAGCGGCGCCGGTACTTCTCCGCGACCTGCGGCATCGCCCGCAGCAGGTGCACGGTGGTCATGATGAGATCGTCGAAGTCGAGCGCGTGCGCCTGCCGCAGCCGCTGCTGGTAACGGGTGTACGCCTCGGCGAGCACCCGCTGGTGCGGGCCGCGGGCGGTGGGCGCGAAGTCCTCCGGGTCGATGAGGTCGTTCTTCAGGTTGCTCACCTGGGCCGCCAGCGAGCGGGCCGGGTACCGCTTGGGGTCCAGGTCCAGCTCGCGGGCGACCAGCTGCATGAGCCGGCGCGAGTCGTCGGCGTCGTAGATCGAGAACGTCGACTTCAGCCCGGCGTGCGCGTGTTCGGCCCGCAGGATCCGCACGCACGCGGAGTGGAACGTCGACACCCACATCATCCGGGCCCGCCTGCCCACCAGCGCGGCCACCCGGTCCTTCATCTCGCCCGCCGCCTTGTTGGTGAACGTGATCGCGAGGATCTCGCCCGGGTGGACGTCGCGGGCGGCGAGCAGGTACGCGATCCGGTGCGTCAGCACCCGGGTCTTGCCCGACCCCGCGCCGGCCACGATGAGCAGCGGCGACCCCGTGTGGGTCACGGCCGCCACCTGCGGCCCGTTCAGGCCCTCGAGCAGCTCCTGCGGGTCCCGGGAGGGGCCGCGGCGGACGGCGTCGCCGCCGGTGGTGCGGCCGGCGTCCGGGGAGACCTCGAGCGTCGTGGAGACCTGGTGGGCGGTAGGCATCGCACCGGAGTCTACGGCGCTCGCCCGACGTCGCCGAGTCGCCGCACCCGCCCGGACCGGGCTGCCGCGCCGCCGTCCCACATCGTGGCGCGCCAGCTCCCGTGGCCTGCGGCGATGTGGCATACTCGGCGCGTGATCGGGACGCGGTTCTACTTTTTCTACGGCTCCGGGAGCCCGGCAGCCGTAGGTCGCGCCTGATCCACTGACCGACTGGCCCCCGGGCTCACCGCCCGGGGGTGTGGTGTCTCCGGGCGGCCGGGGCGGACCGCGGAGGAGACCCCATGACCGTCACCACGTCCGACACGGACCCGCAGGCCGAGATCGCCCGGCTGCGGGCGCGGATCGACGAGATCGACGAGGCCATCATCCGGCTGTGGCGCGAGCGCGCGGAGCTGTCCCGACGGGTGGGCGAGGCCCGACTGGCCGCCGGCGGCACCCGGCTGGTGCTCGCACGGGAGCGGGAGATCCTGGAGCGGTACCATGCCGCGCTCGGTCCCGACGGCACCCAGGTCGGCCTGCTGCTGCTCCGGGCCGGGCGGGGCACCCTCTGACGGATGGCGCCGCGCCGACCGGTACCGCCGGCGGTGTGCCCCGCCTCAGACGATGCGGCGGTCCGCCGCCCACCGCGACAGCTCGTACCGGTTGGACATCTGCAGCTTGCGCAGCACGTTCGAGACGTGCGTCTCCACCGTCTTGATCGAGATGTACAGCTCCCGGGCGATCTCCTTGTAGGCGTACCCGCGGGCCAGCAGCCGCAGCACCTCACGCTCCCGGTTGGTGAGCTGGTCCAGCTCGGGGTCGGCCAGGGTGGCGTGGGGCCGGGCGGCGAACGCGTCGAGCACGAACCCGGCCAGCCGCGGGCTGAACACGGCGTCGCCCTCGGCCACCCGCCGGATCGCGTCGGCCAGCTCGCCCGGTGAGATGCTCTTGGTCACGTAACCCCGCGCCCCGGCCCGGATGAGGCCGATCACGTCCTCGGCCGCGTCGGAGACCGACAGCGCGAGGAACCGTACCGCCGTACCCGGGTCGAGCCGCTGGCGCACCTGCTCCAGCACCGCCCGGCCACCGCCCTCGGGCATGTGCACGTCCAGCAGCACGACGTCGGGGCGCAGCGCCACGATCTGCCGGACCGCCTCCGGCACGGTGCCGGCCTCTCCCACCACGTCCACGTGGTCGCGCAGCTCGGTGCGTACCCCGGCGCGGAACATCGCGTGGTCGTCGACGAGGAACACGCGCAGCCGGCGGGCCGCGTCCGGCGCCGTGCCGGAAGCGGTGTCCGCGCCTACCACCGGGTCGCTCATGGTGACTCCTTCCGGTCGGCCGCCAGCGGGAGCAGGAGCCGTACCTCGGTGCCCTCTCCCGGGGAGCTGACGATCTCCGCCCGACCACCGTGGCGCTCCATGCGTCCGATGATCGAACCACGGACGCCGTGCCTGCCCGGGTCGACCGCACCGGGATCGAACCCCACCCCGCGGTCGCGGACGAACACGCTGACCTGGTCCGGCTCCACCTCGGCGTACACGGAGACGCTGTCGACGCGGGCGTGCCGCGCGGCGTTGACCATGGCCTCCCGGGCGGCGGCCACCAGCGCCTCGATCCGCTCGCCGTTGTCGGCCGGATCCGATCCGACCACGACCACCTCCACGGTGACGGGGTACGCGTCCTCCACCTCGGCGGCCGCCCGCTCCAGCGCGGTCTCCAGCCGCTGCCCGGGGGTGCCGGCCGGCTTGCGGTACAGCCAGCCGCGCAGGGTGCGCTCCTGTGAGCGGGCCAGCCGGTAGGCGTCCGAGCCGGTCGGGGCGCTGCGCTGGATGAGCGCCAGCGTGTGGAGCACCTGGTCGTGGATCATCGCCGCGAACTCGGCCCGCTCCTGCTCGCGGATGCGCGCCTCCCGCTCCTGGCGGAGCACCCCGATCATGCGCCACAGCAGGGGCGCCGCCACCAGCGCCACTCCCAGCAGGGCGACGAGCGCGAACAGCAGCCCGTTGAGCACCGCGGTCACGCTGGAGCCGCCCACCGGGGTGTACGCGGCGGCGAGCCCCACGGTGCCGACGATGATGAGCACCCCGCCACCGATGAACCGCAGGAGGTACGCGCGCCGGCCGGTCTCGGTGAGGATCGCCCCCAGCCACGGGGCGCCCGGCACCTCGCCGGCGGACGCACCCCGGCGGCGCGGGTCCGGGTCACCGACCTGGTGCCAGATCACACCGGCACCGACCGCGATGAGGGCGATCAACCAGCCGGCCACGGCGGTGGCGTCGTTGAGGTCGGCGACGAACGCCCGGACCGCCAGGACCACCACCGCGAGGACCGCGAACAGCAGCAGCTTCGCCAGGTCACGGCGGGCGCGGGCCACGCCGGGCCGGGGCGGCAGCACGGCCCAGAACACCGCGTAGAGCAGCGCCCCCAGGCCGTTGACGCCGAGCAGCACCACGAACGCCAGCCGGACCGCCGTCACCGGCAGGCCGAGGTGAGCGGCCAGGCCGGCGGCCACGCCCGCGAGGACGCGGGAGTCGGGCTCCCGGTACAGCCGCGGGGCGACCGACGGGGAGCCGGCGGCGCCCGCCGGCCGCTCCCGGTCGGATGCGGCCGCACCCGCGGCGGCCGGCGTGTCACGTGCCCCTGCCGGCGTTCCGATCACTGCGTCCATGTCCTCCGACTGGTCGTCCCGTCGATCGTCACACGGCTTCCACGAGGCGACCAGGGTGCCAGACCCTGACGTTCCCACGAGCGGGGATCTCCGGGTGAGCTCGGGGTAGGTCCGGAGGCGGTGGCCGGCCGGGCGAGGGCACGATCAGAGCATGTCCAGCGAGCACGAGACGTCCACCCGGTCCGGACTGGCCCACGCCGCCGCCCGGTACGGGCTGGTGCGGCCCCTGCAGGGCAGGTACGTGGCGGGCGTGTGCGGGGCCGTGGGCCGCGCCACCGGCACCGACCCGGTGCTGTGGCGCGTCGTCCTGGCGGTGCTGGTGTGCTTCGGCGGCGTCGGCCTGCTCATCTACCTGCTGTTGTGGCTGGCGCTGCCGGAGGAGGGGGACACCGCCTCGCCGATCGAGAGCCTGTTCGGCCAGGGCCGCTCGGGCACCTCGCCGCTGCTGGCGACCGTGCTGATCGTGCTGATCATGCTGATCGTGGTGGTCGTCACCCCCCGGGTGATCGACGCGGTGCTGTTCGGCGCCGCGCTCGCCCTCGGCGGAGTGCTGCTGGTGCAGCACCAGGCGGCCAGCGCCCGCCGGCGCGACCCGGGCGCGGCCGGCCCGGCCGGTGGACCGCCGGGCGGCCCGCCACCCGGCCCGCCACCGGGGACCCCGGCCGGGCCGCCACCGGGGACCCCGGCCGGCCCGCCACCGGCGGCGCCGGCGGGACCGCCCGGCGACGACCAGCCCACCGGCCACGTCGCCACCGGCGCGCCGGCGGCCTCCGGTGCGGGGCATCCGGCCGCCGCGGCCGCCGGAGCGCCGCCCCCGCGGCCGGACGGGGCGCCGACGGTGGAGACCGGACCCGTGCCCGGCCCCCGGGCCGGGTCGCGCCGCCGGCCGCCGCTGCTGCTGCCGGTCGCGTTCTTCGCCACCCTGGCGGTGCTGGGAGCGTTGCGCATCCTCGAGCTTGCCGGCCTGTGGGACGTGCCGGTCGCGGGGTACGTGGCCGCCGCGCTGGCGGTGGTCGGTGCCGGCCTGGTCGCCGGTGCCTGGCTCGGCGGCGCCCGGTCGCTGGTCGTGCCGGGACTGGTGCTGGCGCTGGTGCTGCCGGTCGCCCACGCCTTCGACACCTACCGGGCCGACCACGTCGCCACCCAGGTCACCTGGTCGCCGGCGGACGTCGCCGACCTCGACGACCTCTACGAGGTGCGCTTCGGTGACGGGATGCTCGACCTGCGCCAGGTGGACTTCACCGGCCGGGACGCCGCGGTCCGGGTCCGGACGAGCTTCGGTCACGTGCGGGTGCTCCTGCCACCGGACGTGGCGGTGGAGGCCGACGCGCGGGTCCGGTTCGGTGCCGCCGACGTCCTGGGCGTGGAGCTCGGCGGCGTCCGCACCTCCCGGGGCGTGGTCGACCCCGGCCAGCCCGGGGCCGGGTCGCTTCGGCTGGAGATCGACGCCGACGTCGGCTACGTGGAGGTGACGCGGTGACGCGGCGGGGGGCCGATCCGGTGTCGCTCGGCACCGGCGCCCTGTTCCTCGGCATCGCCGTGGTCTGGCTGGTCGCCCGGCTGACGTCGCCCGGCTCCGGGGCGCTGAGCTGGGTGGTGGCCGCCGGCCTGGTGGCGCTGGGCACGGCCGGCCTGGTCGGCAGCGTCCGGGCGCTGCGGCGCCGCCACCCCGCCGACCCGGGCCGTTAGCCTCCGCCTGACGGCCTATGCTGGCCGGCATGACGCGACCCGCGCTTGCTCCGGTGGTCCGGCTGTCCATCGGTGACCGCGCCGCCCGGGCACTCGTCAGCGAGGTCGCCCGTCGGCCCGGCCCCAAGACCTGCCTGCTGGCGGGTGCCACGCCGGCCTCGGCGGTGCTCCGGGCGTCGCTGGAGGCGCTGGACCCGGCCGACACGCTGGCGGTCGTGCCGCCCGACCCGGCTGAGATGCGCGACCATCTCGACGGCCTGGGCCGGTGGGTCGCCGACCGGGTGCGGGTGGTCGAGTCGCCCTCGGAGGTCGACCACGCCGACGTGGTGGTGCTCGCCGACGCGGTGACGGGCCCCGCCGACCAGGCCCGACAGTCGCTCGAGGAGCTGGCGAAGCGCCTACGCCCGGGTGGGGTGGTGTGCGCGGCCACCCCGGCGGTGCCCGCCCTGGCCGGCGGTGCCGCGGCCGAGCTGGGTCGCATGTCGGTGCTCTACGGTGCCGGCTCGGACCTGGTGCTGCGCAACCTGCCGCCGGTGCGCGTCCACCGGTTCGCGTGGAGTGCGATCGACCCGAAGGTCCTGGACCGGCTCGAGCCCGTGGCCCGCCCGTCCAGCGTCGCGCTCTCCCGGGACCTCCACCTGGACTCCCACGGTGTCGTGGCGGCCGGGCTCGCCCTGCTCACCGCCGCGCTCGCGCGGCTGGCGCGGCCGGAGTCCCGCCGGTGGCTGCTGCCCGCCGCGGCGGCCCTGCCGGTGGCCGCGTTCTTCCGCGACCCGCACCGGGAGCCGCCGGCGGATCCGGACCTCGTCGTGGCCGCCAGCGACGGCCGGGTGCTGTCGGTGGAGCGGGTCACCGACGACCGGTTCACGCCCGACGGTACGCCAGCGGACTACCTGCGGATCGCCGCGTTCCTGTCGGTCACGGACGTGCACATCAACCGGGCCCCGGTCGCCGGTACAGTCGCCGACCACTTCCTCACCGAGGGTGGCTACGCCCCCGCGATGGTGCCGGAGGCGGAGCACAACCTGTCGGCGTACACCGTCCTTGAGACGCCCCGCGGCAGGGTCGTCGTCGCGCAACGGACCGGCCTGATCGCCCGCCGGATCGTCCACCGCGCCCCGGTCGGCACGGTGCTGGCGCGTGGGGAGCGGTTCGGCCTCATCCGCTTCGGCTCCCGCACCGACGTCTACCTGCCCGCCGACGCGGTGGAGCCGATGGTGGCACCGGGCGACCGGCTGTACGGCGGGGCGACCCCGGTGGCGCGCTGGCGGTAGGTCCACCCTGGCGGTGGGCACCGCCCCCGGTCTGGTCCGCGGCGGCGGTGGGGCGTGCCCCGCGACGGGCGCGCCCCGCTGGACGGTGGCGGCGGGCCCGCGTGGCTCACGCGGCCCGGCGCCGGTGCAGCCACACCAGCGGGCCGCTGGCGAGATAGACCCCGACCAGCACGAGGAACGTCGCCTGCGGATCGAGCAGCAACCCGGCCAGCGGCAACAGCCACAGCCAGCCCGGCAGCCGGAGCAGGCGGCCGACCGTGGCGTACGGGAAGCTCGAGACCATCGCGACGGCCAACAGGGCCATCCCGAGCAGTTGCAGCGGCGCCGCGATGGGCGGCTGGATGAGCGCGGCGACCGCCAGCACCGCGGCCACCGCGGTGGTCGGCACGCCGTGGAAGAAGCGCCGGTCGTGGGGCGTGACGTTGAACCGGGCGAGCCGGATGGCCGCCCCCACCGCCACGGCGGTGCACGCCAGCGCGGCCGCGGGCCTCGGCACGCTGCCCAGCAGGGAGGCGTACAGCACGACCGGCGCGGCGATCCCGAACGCGCACAGGTCCGCCAACGAGTCCATCTGCGCGCCGAACGGGCTGGCCACGCCGAGCCGACGCGCGATCGTGCCGTCGAGCCCGTCGAAGATCACGCATGCGATCAGGCAGAGCGCGGCCAGGCGCACGTCCTCCCGCATGGCGAGCAGGATCGCCATGACGCCCAGCGACAGGCTGGCCACGGTGCACAGGTTGGCGACCACGAACCGCAGCCGGCGGCCGAGCGTACGCTCGCCCGGCAGCAACCCACCCGTCGGGGATGGCGGGGGCGCGTCCTCCGGCGCGCCCGCCACCCGGTCGCCACTGTCGGCGCCGACCGCGCCGGCGTGGCCGGCCCGCCCCGAGTCGGCACGGGCCGCGCGTCCCGCGTCACCGTGGTCGGTGGTGGCCGGTCCCTCCGGCCGCACCCCGGTCGCCGGCCGGGCCCGGACGTCCGGGTGCGGGGCCCGTTGGAGCGGATAGACCCGGTGCGGCTCGGTCGCGCCGTCGGCCCGGTACGGATGGGCGTGGCGCCCGCGCCGGGCGAGCACCCGGGGCCGGCGCAACCGCCCGGCCCATCGTCGCCCGGCCGGACGGGGGTGGTCGGTGCCGCGCCGCAGGCGCCACAGGGTCCTCGCCACGATGTCCTCCCGGGGCCGGGCCGGCACCCCGCCACCTCGGCGGTCCGCCCGGTTCTCGGCGGCCTACACCATCGCACACCAAAGTGGTTCTTGGCGATACCCGTCGGGCCCGGGCGTCAGCGCGTCGCCGCGACCGATCCGTTGGGGCCGAGCATCGCGGCGGCGATGCGGGTCAGCGGCAGGGCCGCCACCTGGTCGGGCGTGAACCAGCCGGCCGCGCTGGTCGAGCCGCCGACGCCCACCACCCGCGGCGCGGTCGGCGCGGGGACCTCCACCGCGTAGACCGCGCGCACCCCGTGCCAGTCGATCAGTCGTCCGTCGGCGTCGGTGGCGTCGCGGTTGTGGTACGAGCTGACGGCCAGCAGGCGGGTCACGTGACCGGACTGGTCGGTCTCCTCCCGGATCTCGCGGAGCAGGCCGTCCGGAGGCTGCTCCCCGAACGCGGTGCCCCCACCGGGCAGGTGCCACCGGCCGGCGCCCGGGTAGCCGTCGGCGTTGCGGGTCAGCAGGAGCCGCCCGGCCGGGTCGGTGACCACCCCGTACACGGCGAACCTCTGCCCCCGCGCCGGCCGGGGCGCCGGAACCGCGGCCGGGGCGTCCGGCGCGGCGGGCCCGGGTGTGTCCGGTGCGGTCGCGTTCCACGCTGGCACCGCGGGCGCGTCCGGCGCGGGAGGCCCGGCGGAAGCCGGCGCGGCCGCGGGCGACACCCGGTCGGGCGCGGCGACGAGCGAGGCGAGGGTCCGGGCCGCCACCGCGCTCAGCCGCAGGCGGGCCGCCTCCTCCAACGGGAACCAGGCCGCCAGGTCCGAGCTGCCGTCGACCTCCGGTCGCAACCGGCCCCCGACCCTCGAGACGTCGTAGACCACACCGTCGGTGTGCTCCCAGGCGGGCGGCCGGAACACCACCTCGGCCACCACGTCCCGCACACCGGTGACCTCCACCTCGAGCCCGGCCTCCTCGGCCAGCTCCCGCACGACCGCGTCCGCCGGGTCTTCACCGTGCGCCACGCCTCCCCCGGGCAGGGACCAGGTACCCGGGCGGGCAGACCGCCGTGATGCGCGCACCAGCAGCACCCTGCCGGCGTGGTCGAGGCACACCCCGTAGGCGCCGATACGACGCCGTCGCTCCACCAGACCTCCCCCGGCCGCCGCTCAGGCGCGGCGGCGACCCTGCCGCGACGATCACATCCACAGGCCGCGACCGTGACAAGCACGTCACGGCCGCGATGGTGATCTTTGCAGCGCTTCGGCCGTGACCTCCGTCAACGACAGCCCGGCCAGCTCCCGCGGGGTGAACCAGCGGGCGTCGTCGGTGGAGCCGCCGGACTCCGCCACCCGTGGCTGGGTGGGCTGGTCCACCCGCACCCGGTAGAACACCCGGACCCCGTGCCAGTCGATGGGGTAGCCCTCCGGGCCCAGCGAGGCGGGGTCGCGGTGGCTGGCGACGCCGAGGAGCGCCTCCACCCGTCCGCGCTGGCCGGTCTCCTCGACCAGCTCCCGCAGCAGCGCCTCCTCCGGCTGCTCTCCGAAGTCGGTGCCGCCGCCGGGCAGGTGCCACCGGCCGGCGCCGGGGAACCCGGGAGCCACCCGGGTCAGCAGGTGCCGGCCGGCCGGGTCGGTGGCGACCGCGTAGGCGGCGAACCGCTGGGCCCGGTGCAGCCCGTCCGCTCCGGGGACGGCCAGGAACGACGGCAGCTCCGGCGGCTTGTCCGGGCGCGGGTCCACGCTGTCGGGAGGCAACCCGAGCGCGGCCGCGGTGAACGGCCGCAACGGCAGCTCCTTCGCCTCCGCCAGGCTCACCCAGGCGGCCACGTCGGTGGGCTGGCCGACGCGACGGATCAGCCTGCCACCGCGCAGGGTTGCGTCGTAGATCAGGCGGTCGGTGTGGATGGTCATGCCCCGGTGAGGCAGCGCCCGGACGTCGCTGAGCACGTCGCGCAGGGCACCGGCCGCCACCGACAGCCCGGTCTCGGCCGCGGTCTCCCGCACCACCGTATCCACCGGATGCTCACCGTGGTCGACCGCGCCTCCGGGCAGCGACCACAGCCCCGGCGTGCCCGAGGTGGCCGACGCCCGCACCAGCAGCACCCGGTCGGAGGCGTCGAGGCACACCGCATACGACGCGATCCGCCGCAGCGGCTTCAAACCGGAGGTCACGACCGCCATTGTGCCGTACGGCCGGCGCCTCCGCCCGTTGTGGAAACCCACCGTGCCGTCCGGAGCCGCCCGGGTCGGCGGCGGCCCACCGTCCGCAGTGACCCGACGTGGTGCCGGGTCACTCCCACTCGATGGTGCCCGGCGGCTTGCTGGTCACGTCCAGCACCACCCGGTTGACCTCCGGCACCTCGTTGGTGATCCGGCGCGAGATCCGGGCGATCAGGTCGTACGGCAGCCGGGCCCAGTCGGCGGTCATGGCGTCCTGGCTGGACACCGGTCGCAGCACCACCGGGTGCCCGTAGGTGCGCCCGTCGCCCTGCACCCCGACCGAGCGCACGTCGGCCAGCAGGACCACCGGGAACTGCCAGACGTCGCGGTCGAGGCCGGCGGCGGTGAGCTCCTCCCGCGCGATCCGGTCGGCGGCCCGCAACACCTCCAGCCGCTGCGGGGTCACCGCTCCGACGATCCGGATGGCCAGCCCGGGGCCGGGGAACGGGTGGCGCCAGACGATCGCCTCCGGCAACCCGAGCGCGGTGCCCAGCGCCCGTACCTCGTCCTTGAACAGCATCCGCAGCGGTTCGATGAGCTCGAACGGCAGGTCGACCGGGAGCCCGCCGACGTTGTGGTGCGACTTGATGGTGGCCGCGCCGGCACCGCCGCCGGACTCGACCACGTCGGGGTACAGCGTGCCCTGCACGAGGAACCGCACCGGCTGCTCGGCGTCCACCTCCCGGGCCGCCTGCTCGAAGACCCGGATGAACTCGTGGCCGACGATCCGCCGCTTCTCCTCCGGGTCGGACACGCCCGCCAGGGCGGCCAGGAACCGGTCGGCGGCCTCCACCACCTTCAGCCGCACCCCGGTGGCCGCCACGAAGTCCTTCTCGACCTGCTCGGCCTCGCCGGCCCGCAGCAGCCCGTGGTCGACGAACACGCAGGTGAGCTGGTCGCCGACGGCGCGCTGGACCAGCGCCGCGGCGACCGCCGAGTCCACACCGCCGGACAGGCCGCAGATCACCCGGGCGTCCCCGACCCGTTCCCGGATCGCGGCGACCTGCTCCTCGATGATCCCGGCCGGCGTCCAGGTGGGGGCGACCCCGGCCATCTCGCGCAGGAACCGGGTCAGGATGGTCTGCCCGTACGGCGTGTGGGCGACCTCCGGGTGGAACTGCACCCCGGCCAGCCGCCGGGCCGGGTCCTCGAAGGCCGCCACCGGCGACCCGGCCGAGGAGGCCGTGACGGTGGCACCCGGTGGGGGTGCGGTGACGCTGTCGCCGTGGCTCATCCACACCTGCTGCTCCGCGGGCAGGCCAGCGAACAGCACGCTGCCATCCGGCCGGGCGGTCAGGGTGGTGCCGCCGTACTCTCCCCGGCCGGTCCGCTCAACCGTCCCGCCCAGCGCCGCGGCCATCGCCTGGAACCCGTAGCAGATCCCGAACACGGGCACGCCGGCGGCGAACAGCGCCGGGTCGACCCGTGGCGCACCGGGAGCGTAGACGCTCTCCGGTCCGCCCGAGAGGATCACCGCGGTCGGGCGCCTGGCGAGAAGCTCGGCGACCGGCGTGGTGTGGGGCACGATCTCGGAGTAGACCTGCGCCTCGCGCACCCGCCTGGCGATGAGCTGGGCGTACTGGGCACCGAAGTCGACCACCAGGACCGGGCGGGGTGTGCTCACGCGCCAAGCCTACCGGCCGGGGTCGCCGCCTCCGCCCACCCACGCGCGGCGGCTCAGTACCGCCGCCACCACAGGTTGACGCCGTAGTCGACCTCGCAGCCGGCGTGGCCCGCGATGATCTCGTCGGCGAGCGCGGGCGGGAACTCGATGCGCACCACCGCTTCGAAGTCCTCCCGGCGGGCGAACCGCCAGCGGATCGTCAGCGGCTGTCGCGTGAACCCGTGGCCGCTCCAGAACCGCTCCACCCGTACGGGGTCCCAGCCCGGCAGCGACCGGCGGAACCACGCGCCGAACGTGCTGGTGGTGGCGTCGTTGTCGATGATGAAGGCCACGCCGCCACGCCGCATCACCCGCCCCAGCTCCGCCAGGCCGGGCTCGCACCCGGGGCCGAAGAAGTACGCCCAGCGGGCATGGGCGACGTCGACACACGCGTCCGGCACGGGCAGCCGCTGCGCCACGCCGGTGCGCACGGTCACGTGGGGCAGCCCGCGCACCCGCCGGGCGGCCAGCGCGGCCAGCCGGCGGTGCGGCTCCACGCCCGTCACCGCCGCGGCGTCGGCGGCGAAGCGCGGCAGGTGGAACCCGGTGCCGCAGCCGATGTCGAGCACGTGACCGCCCGCCCAGTCGCGGATGCCGCGCATCGCCGCCTCGATCAGCCCGTCCGGGTCGACCGCGCGGTTCTCGATCTCGTAGATGTCCGGGCTGTACCAGATGTTCGGGCTCGGGATCGCCCCGCTCAGCGTGGCGCTCACCCCGGCACGGTATCCGATCCGGCGGCCGGCGCCCGCAGCGCGGCGGGCGCCTGCGCGGGCACCGCCGGCCGCAGCGGAGGCACCGGCGCCACGCGCCGGTAGGGCTCGCCGAGCGCGGGTCGCGGGTCGGGCTCGCCGCGGCGGGGCCACATCGACATGGCGCGCTCGGCCTGGGCGGTGATGGTCAGAGCGGGGTTGACGCCCGGGTTGGCGCTGACCGCGGCACCGTCGAGGACGTGCAGGCCGGGATGGCCGAAGACCCGGTGGTACGGGTCGATGACGCCCTCGGCCGCGGTGGCGCCGATGACCGCCCCGCCGAGGATGTGGGCGGTCACCGGGACGTTGAACGCCTCGGTGATCGACCCACCCGGGATGCCGCCGATCTCGTCGGCCAGCAGCCGGACTGCCTCGTGGCCGATCGGGATCCAGGTCGGGTTGGGCGCGCCGTGCCCGGGGACCGCGTACAGCCGGCGCCGGCCGTACCAGGACCGTCGCCACCGCAGCGTGATCGAGTTGTCCAGGGACTGCATGACCAGGGCGATGATGGTGCGCTGCGACCACCGGCGCACCCACACCATCCGGGCGGCCACGTGCGGGGCCTTCGCCACCAGCGCCAGCAGCCGCAGGGGCCGGGCGCGCCCGCCGGGCACCAGCAGCGACTGCAGCAGCCCCATGGCGTTGGAGCCGGGCCCGTACCGGACCGGTTCGATGTGGGTGTGGGCGTCGGGGTAGAACGAGCTGGTGATCGCCACACCCTGCGAGTAGTCGGTCCCGCGGCGGCGGGCCACCCCCGGCGGGACCGACGCACCGAGGATGGCCTCGGAGTTGGTGCGGGTCAGCGCCCCGAGCCGGTCCGACAGGTGGGGCAGGTCGCCGCTGGCCTTCATGGCGTGCAGCAGCCGCTGGGTGCCCAGGGCCCCGGCGGCGAGGACGACCTGGTCGGCGTGGAAGGTACGGGCGCGGCGGCGCCACCGGGCGCCGGTGCGCACGGTGGCGACCTCGTAGCCGCCGTCGGGGCGCGGCCGGATGCGGGTGACGGTGGTGAGCGGGTACACCACGGCGCCGGCCCGCTCCGCCAGCCACAGGTAGTTCTTCACCAGGGTGTTCTTCGCGTTGTGGCGGCACCCGGTCATGCACGACCCGCAGTGGCGGCAGCCGGCACGCCGCGGCCCGACCCCGCCGAAGTAGGGGTCGTCGACCGGCTCGCCGGGCGGGCCGAAGAGGACCCCGACCGGCGTGGGGCGGAACGTGTCGGCCACGCCCATCCGCGCGGCCACCGCCCGCATCGCCTCGTCCGCCGGGGTCACCTGCGGGTAGGTGGTCACGCCGAGCATCCGGCTGGCCTGCTCGTACCACGGCGCCAGCTCGGCCCGCCAGTCGGTGATGTCGCGCCACTGTGGATCGTCGTAGAAGTCGGGCAGCGGCTCGTACAGCGTGTTGGCGTAGACCAGGCTGCCGCCGCCCACGCCGGCGCCGGACAGCACCAGCAACCCGGCGCCGCGCCGCCCGCGCAGCAGGGTCAGCCGTTGGATGCCGTAGCAGCCCAGCGCCGGTGCCCACAGGAACCGGCGGATGCGCCAGGAGGTTTCGGGGAACTCGTCGTCGGCGAACCGGCGCCCGGCCTCCAGCACCGCCACCGAGTAGCCCTTCTCCGCCGCCCGCAGCGCCGCCACGCTGCCACCGAAGCCCGACCCGACAACCACCACGTCGTACCGCATGCCGCTAATAGTGACTCGCCAGTAACCTCAGGGGAAGCCCCCTTTGTCGCGCCGGGCCCGTCCGGTCAGGCCGGGTAGGGTGGCCGCCGCGGGGCGTAGAGCCACCGGTCGAACAGGTCGTCCAGGGGCCGTCCGGACACCTCCTCCGCCAGCGCCACCAGGTCCGCGGTGGTGGCGTGGCCGTGCCGGTGGCGGTCGGCCCACTCGCGCAGGATCGTGAAGAAGTCGTCGTCACCGACGGTGAGGCGCAGCGCGTGCAGGGTCATCGCGCCCCGCCGGTAGACCGCCGGGTGGAACAGCCGCTCCGGCCCGGGGTCGCCGGGCGCGACCCGCCAGAAGTCGTCGTCGGCACCGCGGTAGGCGACGTCGAACGACCGCTGCGCGCTCAACCCGCCCCGGTGCTCCTCCCACAGCCACTCGGCGTACGTGGCGAACCCCTCGTTGAGCCAGATGTCCCGCCACTGACGCAGCGACACGCTGTTGCCGAACCACTGGTGGGCGAGCTCGTGCACGATGACCCGGGTGGCGTCCCGGCCGCCGGCGAAGAAGGCCGGCGCGTACGTCGGCCGGCTCTGGGTCTCCAGCGCGAACCCGGCGCCGTCGTCGCCGAGCACGATCCCCCCGTACGCGCTGCCCGGGTACGGTCCGAACCACCGCGCCAGCCGGTCGGCGATCTCGGCGGTGCGCGCCACCTGGGTGTCCACGCTCTCCGGCAGGCCGGCGTGGACCGCCGTCACCACCGGCAGCCCGTCATCGTGAACGGCGGTGGTGACCCGGTAGTCGCCGACCGCGAGCGCCACCAGGTAGCTGGCCATCGGGGTCTCCTCCACCCAGCACCAGGTGGTCCGGCCACCGGCGCTGGTCCGCGCCCGCAGCACCCCGTTGCTCACCGCCGCGAGGCCGTCGGGGACGGTCACCCCGATGGCGTACGTCGCCTTGTCCCGCGGATGGCCGTTGACCGGCAGCCACGTGCTGGCCGAGCGGGGTTGCCCGATCGCGAACGCGCCGTCCTCGGTGGGGTGGAACCCGATGGTGCCCAGCTGGGCGGCCTCGACCGGGCCCGGCGTCCCGCCGTAGTCCACCTCGACCACGAGGGTCTCGCCCGCCTCGACCGCCTCCGGCAGCGACACGGCGAGCTTGCCCTCCGGCCGGGCCACCCGCGCCGGGGTCCCGTCGACGGTGACCTCGTCGACCGTCATCCCCACCAGGTCGAGGGTGACGGTCGACAGGTCCGCGGTGGCGGTGGCGGTGACGGTGACCGTCCCGTCCAGTCGCTGCCGATCCGGGTCGTACGTGACCTGCGCGTGGTAGCTGGCGACGTCGTAGCCCGGGTCGCCCAGGTCCGGAAGGTACGCGTCCGGCTCGGCGGGCACGCCGTCGGGAGCGTCGGCGGGCGCCGGTGGGCAGCGGGCGGGAGCCGGTGCCGGGGTGCAGCCGGCGGCGGAGGCGGTCACCAGTGCGGTCGCCACCGCCACCGCCACGCCCGCCAGCGACCTCGCCCGCGGCACGGCGGCGTCAGGAGGCGTCGAGCAGGAGGTCGACCTTCTGGAACTCCTTGAGGTCCCGGTAGCCGCACTTGGCCATGGCGCGCCGCAGCCCGCCGAACAGGTTCATGGTCCCGTCCGGCTGGTCGGCCGGCCCGTACAGGATCTCCTGCATCGTGCCCAGTGGCTCGCGGGCCGGGCCGTAGCCGCCCCGGGGCAGCTTCGGGTGGCTGGCCGCGGAGTGCCACCACGCGCCGCCGGCGGGCGCCTCGGAGGCGAACGTCAGCGGCTCCCCCAGCATCACCGCGTCCGCCCCGCACCCGAGGGCACGGGCGATGTCCCCGCTGGTCCGCACGTCCCCGTCGGCGATGAGGTGGACGTACCTGCCGCCGGTCTCGTCGAGGTAGTCGCGGCGGGCCGCGGCGGCGTCGGCGATCGCGGTGGCCATCGGCACCCGGATGCCGAGCACGGCGTCGGACGTGGCCCGGCCATGGGCGCCGATGCCGACGATGACCCCGGCCGCGCCGGTCCGCATCAGGTGCAGCGCGGTCTGGTAGCTCGTGCACCCGCCGACCACCACCGGCACGTCCAGGTCGGCGATGAACTCCTTGAGGTTGAGCGGCTCACCGTTGGCCGACACGTGCTCGGCGGAGACGATCGTCCCCTGGATGACGAGGATGTCCACCCCGGCGTCGAGGATCACCGGCGCCAGCGCGAGGGTGTGCTGCGGGGAGACGCGGACCGCCACGGTCACGCCGCCGGCCCGCAGCTCGCGGATCCGCTCGGCGATGAGGTCGTGGCGGATCGGCTCGGCGTAGACCTCCTGCAGCCGCCGGGTCGCCGGCCGCCCCGGCTCCAGCTCGGCCAGCTCGGTGAGGATCTTGGTGGGATCCTCGTACCGGGTCCACAGGCCCTCCATGTTGACCACGCCCAGGCCGCCGAGCCGGCCGAGCTCGATCGCGGTGGCCGGGCTCATGGTGGCGTCGCTGGGGTGGGCCACGCAGGGGATCTCGAACCGGTACGCGTCCAGCTGCCAGGCGGTGGAGACGTCGTCGACGTCCCGGGTGCGCCGGGACGGCACGATCGCCACCTCGTCGAGGTGGTAGGCGCGCTGGGCGGTCCGGCCCAGACCGATCTCCACGACGTCCCGCACGAATGCTCCTCGGCTACCCATCAGCGTGGCTGGTAGTTCGGGGCCTCGACGGTCATCTGGATGTCGTGCGGGTGGCTCTCGGTCAGGCCCGCGGCGGTGATCCGGATGAGCTTGCCGCGCTCGCGCAGGTCGCGGACGCTCCCCGCGCCGGCGTAGCCCATCGCCAGCCGGAGCCCGCCCACGAGCTGGTGGACCACGGCGGCTAGGGCGCCACGGTAGGGTACCTGCCCCTCGATGCCCTCCGGTACGAGCTTCTCGCTGTCGGTCACGTCGTGCTGGAAGTAGCGGTCGCGCGAGTACGACTGTCCCCGGGCCCGCATGGCGCCCAGCGACCCCATCCCGCGGTAGATCTTGTACTGCTTGCCGTTCTCGAAGACCACGTCTCCGGGGCTCTCCTCGCAACCGGCGAGCAGCCCGCCGAGCATCACCGTCTCGGCGCCGGCGGCGATGGCCTTGGCGATGTCCCCGGACTGCTTGATGCCGCCGTCGCCGATCACCGGCACGCCGGCGGGGGCGGCGGCCCGGGCGGCCTCCATGATGGCGGTGATCTGGGGCACGCCGACGCCCGCCACCACCCGCGTGGTGCAGATGGCGCCCGGGCCCACGCCCACCTTCACCGCGTCCGCGCCCGCCTCCACCATGGCCTTCGCACCCTCGTAGGTGGCGACGTTGCCGCCCGCGACCGGGACGCGCCCGTCCCTGGCGATCCGGGCGACGGTCTCGAGCACCTGCCGCTGGTGACCGTGCGCGGTGTCGACGACCAGCAGGTCGACTCCGGCCTCGATGAGGGCGCAGGCACGCTTGTACCCCTCGTCGCCGACCCCGACGGCCGCGCCGACCCGCAGCCGGCCCGCCTCGTCCTTCGTGGCCCGCGGGTACTGTTCGCTCTTGGCGAAATCCTTCACCGTGATCAGACCGCGCAGCTTGCCGCTCTCGTCGATCAGCGGGAGCTTCTCCACCTTGTGGCGGCGGAGCAGGGCCAGCGCCTCCTCCCGGCTGACGCCCGCGGGCGCCGTGACCAGGGGCATCGGCGTCATCACCGAGCGGACCGGTACCGAGTTGTCGGTGACGAAGCGCATGTCCCGGTTCGTCACGATTCCCAGCAGGGAGCCGTCCGCGGCGACGACCGGCACGCCGGAGATCCGGTACCGGGCGCACAGCGCCTCGACCTCCCGCAGCGGGTCGTCCGGTGAGCAGGTCACCGGGTTGGTCACCATCCCCGCCTCGGAGCGCTTGACGAGGTCCACCTGCAGCGCCTGGTCCTCCACGGAGAGGTTGCGGTGCAGGATGCCGATCCCGCCCTGCCGAGCCATCGCGATCGCCATCCGGGCCTCGGTGACGGTGTCCATGGCCGCGGACACCAGCGGGATGGCCAGGTCGATCCCGCGGGCCAGGCGGGTGGAGGTGTCGACCGCGCTGGGCAGCACGTCGGACTCGGCCGGCTGGAGCAGGACGTCGTCGAAGGTGAGCGCGAGCGGAAGGGAGTCGGCGGTCATGGGCGTCGGCACGGTCAGCTCCCGTCTTGCATGGGTTTCCCATCGTAACCGCGGGCCGCATCCGGCACGCCGACGCCGCGGCCGCGCGGCCGGGCCCGCCGGCCGGACGCCACGCCACCGCCGGACCCGCCGGCCCGACGCCACGCCGGGGCCGTACCGCGCGGCCGAGACGGCGGGGCGGGCGGATCCGGACTACCGTGGGAGGCGTGCACGACGAGCCGCTAGACCCGTTCCACGGTGACCCCTCGGACCCGGCATCCGAGCTGGATCGCCTGGCCGGGGACGAGCCGGTCGACCCCCTGTCCGAGACCGAGCGGCAGGACGTGCTGGAGGACCTCACCGACCTGGAGATCTACCAGGCGCTCCTGGCGCCGATCGGCATCCGTGGCCTGGTCATCGACTGCGAGGAGTGCCACGAGCCGCACTACTTCGACTGGGACCTGCTGCGGGGCAACCTGCGGCACCTGCTGGAGTCCGGAGTGCCGCGGGTCCACGAGCCCGCCTTCAACCCCGACCCCAACCTGTACGTGAGCTGGGAGTACGCGCGCGGCTACTGCGACGGCGTCCAGGACACGCTCGCCGAGGACTGACCGCACGGCACGACGGCACCGACCCGGCGATCAGCGCACGACCGGACCGATAGGGGGACCGGGCCGCACGCTGACGATCAGGGCAGGACCCCTGCCCGGAAGCCGACGGCCACCGCGTGGGCCCGGTCGCGCGCGCCGAGTTTGCGGAACAGGCGCCGGGCGTGCGTCTTGACGGTGTCCTCGGCGACGTAGAGGTCCCGACCGATCTCCGCGTTGCTCTTGCCCTCCGCCATGCCCCGCAACACCTGCACCTCCCGTTCGGTCAGCGGGGTCCGCAGCCGGATGGGAACGAAACCGAACCCGTCGGTGGCGAGCACGTCGCCGCGCTGTGCGGGCACGAGCACGCCGGCGTCGCCGCTGTCCGGTCCGGCCTCGGGTTGCCGTCCGCCCGGGCGGCGGCGGCCGCCCGCGACGGCGGCGGCCACGCCCGCCGGCGCGGGGTCGACCGGCTTGCGGGCGGCGCGGGCGACGGCGGACAGCGCCGGCGCGCCGG
>DATGOE010000211.1:0-31665 GCA_035306365.1 Natronosporangium sp.
GCGACGGCTGTCGTCAGCGCCGCCGCCACCAGGTGGGGCAGGTGGGACACCGCGGCGACCACCCGGTCGTGGTCGGCGGCCGTGGTCGGCACCACCCGCGCGCCGAGCCGGGTGATGAGGTCCGCCAGAGTCAGCCAGTCGGCCAGTGACGTGTCCGGCTCCAGGCACAGCACCCAGGCGGCGCCCGTGAACAGGGAGGGGTCGGCGGCGGTGAACCCCGAGGTCTCCCGGCCAGCCATCGGATGCCCGCCGACGTAGCCGGCCAGCCGCCAGTGCCCGCTGTGCAGACGCTGCGCGACCAGGTCCCTCACCGGTGCCTTGACCCCGGTCACGTCGGTGACCAGGCCGGTGTACCCGGCGGCCATGAGGCCGTGCAGCACCTCGTCCACGGACGGGAACGGGACGGCGATCACCACCAGGTCCGCGTGGGCGACGGCGTCCCGTAGCTCGCCGGTCACCTGCCAGCGGGCGCGCGGCGGTGCCTGCGCGGCCGCGGTGCGGGCCGTGGCGCGGGTGGCGGGATCGGTGTCGTAGCCCCACATCCGGTGCCCGCCGGCCGCCAGCGCCTGCAGCAGCGACCCCCCGATGAGGCCCAGCCCGATGACGGCGATGTTCACGCAGGGAGCTTGCCACACCTTCGCGAACCTCGCCGACGCGCGCCCGCGCGGTCGTAGCCTACGGTGGTGGACGCCCAGACGCCCGCGCGCGCGGGCCACGACGGGACCACTCCGTCCGGCCTGTTCCCCTCCGCGCCTCCGCGGCCCACGTACCGCGAGCCGCATCCGGTCCGGGCCCTGTCCGTCCTGTCGGGGATGGCCGCTGCCGGAGTGTGGGTGATCCTGTTCGCACTGCTCGGCCACAGCCTGGCCGCCCGGGCATGGTGGACGATCTGCGCCGGAGCCGTCGCGGCGCTGGCCGCGGTCGCGCTGGCCCGCGACGGCGACCGGGGCGTCGCCGTCGGGGTCGCCGTCACGGTGGCGGTCGCGCTCGCCACCGTCGCCGGCACCGTGGCATGGCGGTGGAGTGTCACCGCCGAGTGGCCGTTGTGGTGAGCCGTTGTGGTGGTATAGAAGCAGGGGAGGTACACGAGAGGCGGGACCAAGTGTCGTACGTTGCTGCGGCGGCGGTGCGGGGCAAGGACGGCTGGAGCGTGGCCGACCTCGATCTCGCCGGCGTCGCCGACGTCGAGGAGGTGGCGGACCGGCTGCGCGACGTCGACCCCGACGCGGACGTGTCGCTGTTGTTCGTCGAGGCCGACGACACCTACCTGGCGATCCTCAGGCTCGACCAGGGGGAGAACCTGCGGATCTTCGGGTCGGACTCCGCCTTCGCGCAGGAGTCCCGGCTGGGAGCGTTGCTGCTGGGGGACATCGAGCCGCCCGCGCTGGAGATCGACGAGGCGGTCAGCGCCGTCGAGGGCGAGGAAGCGGAGCTTTCCACCGCGGACCCGGAAGTGGATCCGGTGGGTGACGCCGACCTGTTGGCGGACCTGGGCGTTCCGGCCCACGTCCTGCTGCAGACCTGCGCCCGCAACGGGATGCTCCCGTCCGACTGCACGGCGGAGATCGCGCGGCTGGTCGGCTGCGGCGACGAGATGGAAGAGCTACGGGAGGCGTGACCGCCGCGGCGTCGCGCCGGGAGGAGATGATCCGCCGGGCGCTGGCCGTGGCCGCCGGTACTCCCCGGACCGAGGTACGCGCCGGCCGGGCGGGCGGACAGCCGGACGTACCCGTCGGCGCGGTGGTCTACGGACCGGACGGCACCGAGCTCGCCACCGGGCGCAACGAACGGGAGCTCACCGGCGACCCCACCGCGCACGCCGAGGTGGTGGCGCTCCGGCGGGCGGCCGAGAGGACGGGTACCTGGCGCCTGGCCGGATGCACCGTGGCGGTCACCCTGGAGCCGTGCACCATGTGCGCGGGGGCGCTGGTGCTGGCCCGGGTCGCCACGCTCGTGTTCGGCGCCTGGGAGCCGAAGACCGGTGCCGTCGGGTCGCTGTGGGACGTCGTCCGGGACCGGCGGCTACCGCACCGGCTGGAGGTGTATGGCGGGGTGCTGGCGGACGAGTGCGCCGCCCTGGTTCGGGATTTCTTCCGGACCGCGTCTTGAGCCGCCGCGTGGCCGGGGCGAAGATATCGGTACGGCGACCGCCAGGAGGCCACGATGCAGGTGCGCGACGCCATGAGCAAGCCCGTCCTGGTGGTCGGCCCCGACCACACGCTGCGTCAGGTCGCGCGTCTCATGGCGGCGCGGAAGGTGGGCTCCGCCATCGTCGTCGATCCCGACTCCGCGGGCATCGGCATCTTCACGGAACGGGACCTGCTGTACGCGGTGGGGGCGGGACTCGACCCGGAGACCGAACTGGTCCGCGACCACCTGACGCGGGACGCCGTCTACGCCGTACCGGAGTGGACCCTGACGCGGGCGGCGGCCACGATGGCCCGCGGCGGGTTCCGCCACCTGGTGGTGATGGAGGGGCGGGAGGTGCTGGGGGTGCTCTCGGTCCGGGACCTCATCCGGGTGTGGGCGCGGGAGCATCCCGCCGAGGAGCCGGGTGCGCGGGAGCCGGTGGCGTCGCCCGGCTCCGGCACCGGTCCGGTGACCTGAACCCGGCCCGCCGTCCGGATGCCGGGATGCCGGCGCCCGCAAGATCCCCGGTCGTTAGGCTGGTCTGGTGAGCGGACCGCCCATCTCGTTCGCCCGGGGAGCCCCGTCGCTGGACATCGTCGACGTCGCCGGTCTCGCCGCGGCCGCCAGCCGGGTCTTCGAGCTCGACCCCGCCGGCGCCACCGGGTACGGCACCGCGTACGGCTACCAGCCGCTGCGGGAGTGGATCGCCGGTCGGCACCGGGTGACCGCCGACCGCGTGCTCGTCACCAACGGGTCGATGCAGGCGGACGCGCTGCTGTTCAGCCACCTCGTCTCTGCCGGTGACGAGGTCGTGGTCGAGCGCCCGACGTACGACCGGACGCTGGCCAACCTGGTCGCCTCCGGCGCGGTCGTCCACCAGGTGGACGTGGACGACGAGGGCATCGATGTGGCGGCGCTGGAGCGGTTGCTGGCCCGGGGCGTGCGCCCGAAGCTCGTGCACGTCATCCCGAACTTCCAGAACCCCACCGGGGTGACGCTCACGCTGCCCCGGCGCCGGGCGCTGCTGGACCTCGCCGGCAGGTACGGGTTCACGGTCTTCGAGGACGACCCGTACGCCGAGATCCGGTTCCGCGGCGACCCGCAACCGTCACTGCTCTCCCTCGACCGGGACGGCCGCGTCGTGCACGCGTCCAGCTTCACCAAGACCATCTGCCCGGGGCTGCGGGTCGGGTACCTGGTGGGGCCGGCGGACACGATCTCCGCGATCGCGGACCGGGCCACCCGCACCTACATCTCCCCGGGGATGGTCGCCCAGGCCATCGCCTACCAGTTCTGCGTCTCGGGGGACATCGACCGGTCGATCGAGCGGGTGCGGACCACGCTGGCGCGCCGGGTGGACCTGCTCGCCCGGGCGCTCCGCACGCATCTGCCCGGCGCGCGCTTCTCCGAGCCGTCCGGCGGCTACTTCCTGTGGGTCGAGCTGCCCCACGGCGCGACCGCCAAGGCGGTGGCGGAGGCCGCGGCCGAGCGCGGTGTCACCGTCGTGCCCGGTACGGGTTTCATGCTCGACGGGGGAGAGGGGGCGCTGCGGCTGGCGTACTCGGCGGTGCCGGATGCGCAGATCGAGGAGGGGGTCCGACGGTTGGCCGACGCGGTGGCCTCGCTCCGGACGCCCGAGCCGCGGCCCTGACCGCCGGCCTGCCCAACCGGCCCGGTCTCCCCAACCGCCTGCTCTCCGCAACCGGCCCGGACCCCGCAACACCGTTCCGCGATCCGGTCGACGAGATGCGCTCACACCGCTGAGCCTGGACCAAAACGTCGATTCACCACAATTATCGGTCGCCCGGGGGTTCCCAACTCCTCGGTGAAGGGCTCAGAATAGGCGGCAACGGGATCCCCCTCATCCCGTGGTGAACATGACACCCGCCCCCCGAGGCGCCGGGTGGGCCGTTCGCACCCCCACCCCCCGAAAGCGGTCGGTCCACCCGGCGCCGCCATCCCCGGGCGTCCCCACGCCATCACCACCCTGGGTCGCCGTCCCCGGGCGTTCGCGCCACCACCCTCGGCGCCCCATCCTCGGCGCCGCCATCCACGGGCATCCGGTCGCGGGACCACCATCGGGTCGCCGCCTCGGCGGGCACGGTCCCGCCGGCCGTCACCGGTGCCTCGCCCGCGCGTGCCCTCGACCACGCCGGCGTGTCCCCGACCCGTCCGGTTCACCCCGGCGGAGGCGGCCCGGTCCGTCCCCGCAGGGTCTCTTCCTCCTCCGCCATCCCGACGGGCGGTGTCGCCCCGGTCTCCGGCTGCGTCCGGCCGACCGCCCCCGGCTCCGGTCCGGGACGCTCCTCGACACCGACCGCCTCCGCCATGCCGATGTCCTCTTCTTCCATGCCGGCGCTCTCCTCCATGCCGACGCCCTCGGCCTGGCCGACCGGCTCCATCATCCGGCCCGGATACTCCTGCCACTGCTGCCGGCGACGGCGCATCAGCGCGGCGGCCGCCATGCCCACCGCGGCACCGCCCGCGATCAGCGTCGCCATCCGCGGAAAGCTGCGGCGCTGCTGGGCTTTCCGGCCACCGCGCGCGACCCCGCGCGGCCGGCGGCCCGCCTCGCCGCCCGGCCTCCCGCCGGCGACCCCGCGCGCCATCCGGCCCGCCACGCCGCGCGGCACCCGGTCCTCGCCGTCAGCCGGCGGCCGGCCCGCCATGCCGCCCGGCATCCGGCCCGCCATCCTGGCAGCCTCGTTGAACTCGGCCCACCTCCGGGCGGCCGCGCTGCGGATCCGGTCCGCCGCGGGAGCCATCTGGGACCCTGCGGTGCGCAGGCCCCCGGCCGCGAGGCCGGCCGCCCGCATCGCATGGTTGACCGTCTGGCCCATCTCCTCCCGGAACATCTGGGCACGGGTCCGGGGCTCCTGCTGCCTCTGGAACACTCCACACCTCCCTCGGGTGCCACCCGGCGTCGGGCGTCGGCTGGCCACGGCGCACACGGCCATCTTCCCCCTTCCAATGGGCCGACACCACCAAAACCTCGTATATGGGAGGATTCACAGGCACACAGCCGATCCATCGAGGAGTGATTCCGTGGCCACGTCAGCCACCCTGCACACCAGCGCCGGCCCGATCCGGCTGGAACTCTTCCCGGACCACGCCCCGAAGACCGTCCGGAACTTCGTCGAGCTCGCCCAGGGCACGCGGGAGTACATCGACCCGCGGACCGGCCGGCCGGGCTCGGGACCCTACTACGACGGCACCATCGCGCACCGGGTCATCGACGGCTTCATGGTCCAGATGGGGGACCCCACGGGCACCGGCCGGGGCGGTCCCGGCTACACCTTCCCGGACGAGTTCCATCCCGAGCTGACCTTCGACCGCCCGTACCTGCTGGCGATGGCCAACGCCGGGCCGGGGACGAACGGCTCGCAGTTCTTCATCACGGTCGCGCCGACGCCGCACCTCAACTTCAGGCACACGATCTTCGGCCAGGTCGCGGATGAGGAGTCGGCCCGGGTCGTGGACGCGATCGCGGCGGTGCCGACGGACGCGAACGACCGCCCCCTGCAGGACGTCGTGCTCGAACGGGTCGAGATCACCTGAGCCGTCCCTTCCGACCGCCGCCGAGCCCTCGCGGGTGCGGCCAGAGGGTGGTGCGGCCCGGACCCGTACCGCCGCCCGACCGTACCGCCCGAACGGCGGTACGGTCGGGCGGCGCGTGGCGTGAACGGCGGCGCAGCAGCGGCGCGACCTGAACAGCGGTACGGCCGCACGGCGGCTAGGGTTGCGGCGTGAGCCAGCCGACCATACCCGTGTGCTACCGGCACCCCTCCCGCGAGACGTACCTGCGCTGCAGCCGCTGTGACCGGCCGATCTGCCCGGACTGCATGCACGACGCCGCGGTCGGCCACCAGTGCCCCGAATGCGTGGGCGCCGGTCGCCGCACCCGGTTCGCGGCCCGCACCGCGTTCGGCGGCACCCTCGCCGGCCAGAACGGGGACGTCACCAAGGTGCTGATCGGGCTCAACGTCGCCGTGTTCGTGCTGGTCCTCGCCACCGGCGGCAGCCTGAGGTGGGGCGGCCTGATCCCGGCCAACCCGCTGTTGCGGGAAGGCCTGGCGTACGGCGAGTACTACCGGCTGATCACCTCGATGTTCCTCCACGCGGGGGTCCTCCACCTGCTGCTCAACATGTTCGCGCTGTGGGTGGTCGGCGGAGTGCTGGAACCGCTGCTGGGCCGGGCCCGCTTTCTCGCGCTCTACCTCGTCTCCGGCCTCGGGGGCGGCGTGGCGGTCTACCTGACCGCGGGCACGGACGTCTCGCTGTTCGGGGGCCGGCCGCTGTTCGGCGACCTGGGCACCCTCACCGTCGGTGCCTCCGGCGCGGTCTTCGGCCTCTTCGGGGCCTTCTACGTGGTGCTGCGCCGGCTGCGACGCAACACCTCGGCCATCACCATGATCCTGGCCATCAACATCATCTTCACGTTCGCGCTGGCCGGCCAGATCTCGGTCGCCGGCCACCTCGGCGGCCTCGTCACCGGGTCGATCATCGGCGCCGGCCTGGCGTACGCGCCGCGGCGACACCGGACGGCGGTGCAGGCCGCGACGGTGGGCGGCATGGTCCTGCTGCTCCTCGTGCTGACCGTCGTGCGGACCGCCAGCCTCACCTGAGCACCGGTCTCCGGTGACCGGCGCACCGGGCTACCCGGGCACCCCGCGCCGGCTCACCCGCGGGCGGCGGCGCGCAGCGCCTCCAGCCGGGCGGCCACCTCGTCGAGGTCCGCGTCCACGTCGTACCTCCCGACCACGTATACCGCCTCGCCGGCGTCGATCTCCAGTTGCCGGGTCCGGCGCCGGCCGTCCACCCGCACCCGGTCGACCCGCGACCACGGCAGCGTGACGCGCCGGCCGAGCCCGACCACCACCGTGACCCGTTCCGCGCCCGCCGCCACCCGTACCGGCACGAGCAGGTCGCGGAGGGCCCACACCGCCACACCGCCGGCCGCCACGAGGGCGACCGCCACTCCCCACCCGCCGTGGCGGGTGACGACGGCGAGGTACAGGAGCACGGCGACGAGGACCGCCTTGGCGGCGGGCACGCGGACCGGCACCCGCCAGCGCACATCTTCCACGCCGCACACCCTCGACGTACGATCGGAGCGAGTCAAGTTACCAAGGAGTAGCGATGCGTGACGCGGTGATCGTCGGGGCCGTCCGCACGCCGGTGGGCAAGCGCGGCGGTGGGCTGGCCGGCGTCCACCCGGTCGACCTGTCCGGCCAGGTGCTGGCCGCGCTGGCCGAGCGTACGGGGTTCGACCCGGCCGACGTCGACGACGTGATCTGGGGCTGCGTGTCCCAGGTCGGGGAGCAGAGCTGGAACGTGGGCCGCAGCGCCGCGCTGGCCGCCGGCTGGCCGGAGCGGGTCCCCGGCACCACCGTCGACCGGCAGTGCGGCTCCAGCCAGCAGGCGGTCCACTTCGCGGCGGCCGCGGTGATCTCCGGCCAGGCCGACCTGGTGGTCGCCGGCGGCGTCGAGTCCATGTCCCGGGTCCCGATGGGGTCCAGTGTCATCGACCAGCGTCCGTTCGGTGAGGCGGTGCGGTGCCGGTACGCCGGCTCGGAGGGCTTCGCCGACGGCTCGGTCCTCCCGTTCAGCCAGGGCGTGGGCGCCGAGATGATCGCCGAGCGCTGGCGGATGTCGCGCACCCAGCTCGACGAGTTCTCGCTGGCCAGCCACGCCAAGGCGGCGGCCGCCCAGGACGCCGGCGCGTTCGACGCCGAGCTGGTGCCGGTCGACGGGGTGAAGGCCGACGAGGGCGTACGCCGGGACAGCACGCTGGCGCGGCTGGCCGAGCTGCCGGCGCCCTTCCGCCCCGACGGTGTGGTCACCGCCGCCTCCTCCTCCCAGATCTCCGACGGTGCCGCGGCGCTGGCGGTGACCACGTCGCAGTGGGCGGCCGACCACGGCCTGCGGCCGCTGGCGCGCATCCACACCGCGGTGGTAGCCGCCGACGATCCGGTCATCATGCTCACCGCCGTGATCCCCGCGACCGCGCGGGTGCTGCGGCGTGCCGGGCTGCGACTGGACGAGGTCGGCGTCTATGAGGTCAACGAGGCGTTCGCGCCGGTGCCGCTGGCGTGGCTGGCCGAGACCGGTGCGGACCCGGCGCGGCTGAACCCGCGGGGTGGCGCCATCGCGCTCGGGCACCCGCTCGGCGCCTCCGGCGCGCGCATCATGACCACGCTGCTCCACTACATGCGCGACGAGCAGATCCGGTACGGCCTGCAGACGATGTGTGAGGGCGGCGGCATGGCCAACGCCACCATCCTCGAGCTGCTCTGAGGCTCGCCACCGCACTGCGTGGTGCGTCCACCTGGCCGGGGCGGTCTAGCCTGTGCCCATGAGCGAGGGCGCGGCAGGCGGCGCCGGGGTGGCGGGCGCCCGAGGACCGCGCCCGGGCCGGGTGCGGCACATTCTGGCACCGGTGCTGTCGGCACTGCTCGCCACCGCGGTGGCGGTGCCGGTGACCTGGCACGTGGCCAGCCGCACGGGGGAGGCGGACGTCCTGCCGCCACCGGCGTTCTCCTCCGGACAGGAGGCACGCCAGCACCTCCTGTCCCAGCTTCCCGACCACGACGCGCCCGGCACGGTGCTCCTGGAAGGAAGCCGGTTCCGGGCGGTGTCGGCTGCGTTCCCGCCGGGTCGGTACCGGGTGGACCTCATCTGCGGGCTGATGAGCCGCCAGGTTGAGGGTGCCCGGGAGTTGCGGGTGGTCATGCGCACCCCGGACAACATCCGCACCGTCACACTGCCGTGCCCCTCGACGCCGCTGTCGATGCCGGAGCCGCTGGACTTCACCGGCTCGGCGGCCGGCGTCGTCGAGATCCACTATGAGAACCCGGCGGAGCCACCGGCCCACGTCCTGTTGGTACAGCTCGTCCCCGTGACCGCGACCGGTGAGGTGCGCGATGCGTGACACCGGGACTCCGCCGCACGTGCCGCGGCTGACGGTCGGACCGGCCGAACCGCTCGACGGCGACCCGTCGGTGGCGCAGGACCGGCTCGGTATCGGCCGTGACCCGGACCGGACGAGCCTGCTGGAGCGGGTGCGCGAGCTGCCCGCGGTCCGGGCGGTCCGCGCCCGGCCGGTGCCCCGCACCGTCGTCGCCATGGTGTCCGCGCTCGTGTCCGGTGTCGGGGTCGCCGTCTACCTCGGAGGGCCGTCGGAGGAGACCGTCCCGCCGGCCGGGCCGGTGCCGGTCGTGCGACCGGAGTCCTGGTTGGAGGTCACCGAGGGAGCCCGCTACAGCTTCGAGTCCGCCCCGGTCCGCCCCGAATGGCGGGCGCTGGTCGAGCAGGAGCTGGCACGGCACCCCGCTGACGCCCCGTTGGTGCTGGCACTGGGCGTCGAACGCTCGCTGCGTGGGGTGCCGCCCGGCAGCTTCCGGTTGCAGGCCAGCTGCGCCCCGCGGGAGGACGCCCTGCCGGTGCGGGTGGTGGTGGTGGAGGCCCACGAGAACAACCAGGTCCTTGTCTTCAACGATGAGGTCCTTGTCTTCCACATACCGTGCGACGGCGCTGTCCACGCTGCCGACCGGCCGTTGCGCGTCGCCGACTACCGCCCCTTCGACTTCTACTGGAGCCCGACCGTCGATCTCGACCACACCGTGGAGTCCGAGTTCGAGGACGTGTTCGACGCCGTCGTGGCCGTGTCACTGGTACCCGCGGACTGAGCCGCGACCCGACGCGGCGGTTGCGTGACCGGGCCGGGTCGCCGGGTCAACCCATCGCCATGTCGACGAACCGGGAGTAGTGCAGCTGGGCGGCGACCGTGATGGTGTCGGTCGGGCCGTTGCGGTGCTTGGCCACGATGAAGTCGGCCTCGCCCGCGCGCGGCGACTCCTTGTCGTAGTAGTCCTCCCGGTGCAGGAGGATGACCACGTCCGAATCCTGCTCGATCGCGCCAGACTCGCGCAGGTCGGACAGTTGGGGACGCTTGTCGGTGCGTTGCTCCGGTCCCCGGTTGAGCTGGGCGATCGCCACCACCGGGCACTCGATCTCCTTGGCCAGCAGCTTCAGTCCGCGGGACAGCTCGGAGACCTCCTGCTGGCGGCTCTCGACCCGCCGGGGCGAGGTCATGAGCTGGAGGTAGTCGACGACGAGCAGGCGCAGGTCGTGGCGCTGGCGCAGGCGGCGCGCCTTGGCCCGGATCTCCATCAGGGTGAGGTTGGGCGTGTCGTCGATGAACAGCGGCGCCTCACTGATCTCGCCCATCCGGCGGGCCAGGCGGCTCCAGTCCTCGTCGGAGAGCTGTCCGGACCTCAGGACATGCAGCGGCACGCGGGCCTCCGCGGCCAGCAGCCGCATGACGATCTCGACCTTGCTCATCTCCAGGGAGAAGATCGCGCTGGTGAGACCGTGCCGCACCGCCGCGTTCCGGGCGAAGTCCAGGCCGGCGGCCGACTTCCCCAGCCCCGGCCGGCCGGCGACCACGATGAGCTGTCCGGGGTGCAGGCCGTGCAGCAACGCGTCCAGGTCGCTGAACCCGGTGGGCACGCCGGTCATCTCGGGCCCACGGGAGCCGATCGCCTCGATCTCGTCCAGGGTCGGCTGGAGCATCTCCGACAGCGGCTGGAACTCCTCGTTCAGGCGCCGCTCGCCCACGTCGTAGACGATCTGCTGGGCCAGGTCCAGGACGTCGGCGGCGTCCCTGCCGCCGCCGGATGCCGCACCGTACCCGAGTTGGACGATCCGGGTCCCCGCCTCGACCAGCCTGCGCAGCACCGCCCGGTCGGCGACGATCCGCGCGTAGTAGGCCGTGTTGGCGGCGGTCGGCACCGTGTGCACCAGGTCGTGCAGGTACGACATGCCGCCGACCCGGTTGATCATGCCGGCGTCGGTCAGCGCGGCGGTCACGGTCACGGGGTCGGCCGGTTCGCCCCGACCGTACAGGTCCAGGATCGCGTCGAAGATGATGGCGTGGGCCGGGCGGTAGAAGTCGCTCGCCCGCAGGATCTCCACCACGTCGGCGATGGCGTCCTTGGACAGCAGCATCCCACCCAGGACGCTCTGCTCGGCGGCGATGTCCTGCGGCGGCGTCCGGTCGAACTGGGGCTCGACCGCAGCCGGTGGCCTGGCGAGCTGCTCGACCGGCGCATCGTCGGTGATCGACACTCTCCCCCTCCTGGCGCGTCGGCACGAGCGTCCCCCACGGGTGCGACACTTCCCCTGGCCGCTCCGTCACGTCACGGTAGGGCCGCCCGGGCGCCGGCTCAACCGCGGCCGTGGACGGCCTGGGGATAACACTGTGGAACTCTCCGGGACGGGGTGTGCGCCGCGCTGTGCACATCCTGTGGACAACTTCTGGGGACAAGCGCCAGCGGCGGGCACTGCCTGCGCGGCAGCCGTCCCCAGCCTGTGCAGAGAAATTTCCGCGCGGCGTGCCGTGCGCGCCTGTCGGCCGGACCCGGCACGGCCGGTCAGGGACCGTACGACCCGGCAGGCCGATGCGGCCCGACCGGGGCCGCTGAGACCGACCCTCAGCCGCTGAGACCGACCTCGGGCCGCTCGAGAAGAACGCTCCGTCGCCCGGCCGGCAACAGTGTGCCTGCGGAGGGCCGGTTTGGCTGTACGGGGGATTGCGTTTCGCCGATGGACCGGCGACGCTCCGGCGGTGGACACGCGCTGGTCACCCACACCCGGTCCCTCGCCCGGTGACGGTCGCGCAGGCGAGCCGGGTGGCACGGGACCGGATCCCGGTACGGGTGGCGCCTGGCCGGTGGGGGCCGGCCGGCCGCGCGACGCCGGGTCCGGTGGCGCCGCCCAGGGCGGCGTGGCATGGCACGCGGGCACCGGGGAGACTCCGCGGGCGAGCGCCGCGGACTCCGGATACGGCGACGGGCCCGACCCCGGGTACGGGGCCGGGTACGGAGGTGGGACCGACCCGGGATCCCGGTCCGCCTCCCCGTTCGACCCCGGGTACGGCTACACCGGTGGTCCCTGGGAGGCGCGGCCCGCGGCGCACCAGCCGCCGCCACCGGCCACGGGTCCGAGCGGTGCCTGGCCCGCTCCCGGGCCAGGCACGAGCCACGGACCGGTCCCCCACACCGGTCCACCGCCACCGCCTCCGGGCGGGCCGGGCGACTGGGACAGCGCACCGCCGTTGAAGCTGGTGCTGCGGTGGACGCTGGCGTTCTTCGTCGTGCCCCTGGTCCTCTACCTCCTGTGGGCCGTGACCCGTAGCGGCGCCCTGCCGCCCGGTTGCGTGGAGCCGGTGGGGTCCGACTGCAGGTCTCCACGGGCCGAGGCGCTCGCGACGCTCGGACGCGCCGCCCCGGGGCTGGTGGGCGCGGTACTCCTGGCGGTGGCGGCCGCGGCCGTGCTGCGCGGATTCGCGTTCACCTGGCGTCCCGGTGCCATCGGTCTGGCGGCGGCCGTGATCGGAGCGGGTATGGCCACCGCGCTCACGACCGTCCTGACGTAGGTCTCGCCGGAGGGTCCCACCGGGAGGCCTTCGGCCGGCCGCGGTTCCGGCGGCCGGACGGCTCAGCGCGCCGGCAGGACCGCGACCTCGAAGGTCGCCGTGACCTCGGGGTGCAGGCGTACGCTGACCTTGTGCTGTCCGGTGGTCTTGATCGGGGCGGACAGCTCCAGCCGTCGGCGGTCGAGCGGCGGCCCACCGGCCGCCTTGACCGCCTCGACGATCTCCGCCGGCGTGATCGACCCGAACAGACGGCCACCGGAGCCGGCCCGCGCCGACAGGCGTACATCGAGCCCGGCCAGCTGCTCGGCGATCTCGGTGGCGTGCTCCCGGTCACGGATCTCGCGTGCCTGCCGGGCGCGCCGGATGGCGGCGACATCCTTCTCCCCGCCCCGGGTCCACCGGATCGCGTACCCCCGGGGGAGCAGGTAGTTGCGCCCGTACCCGTCCTTGACCTCGACCACGTCCCCGGGCGACCCGAGCCCGTTGACCTCTTGCTTGAGAATGATCTTCATCGGGGCCCCCGTCAGCGGCTGGAGGTGGTGTACGGCAGCAGCGCCATCTCCCGCGCGTTCTTGATCGCGCGGGCGATCTCCCGCTGCTGCTGGCTGGTGACCCCGGTCACCCGCCGTGCCCGGATCTTGCCGCGATCGGAGATGAACTTCCGCAGCAGCGCGGTGTCCTTGTAGTCGATGTAGGTGATGCCCTCCTTGTCGAGGGGGTTCACCTTCTTCTTCGGCTTTCGCGGTGCGGCAGCCTTGGCCATTGCTCGCAATCTCCCGTTGCTCAGAATGGAGGTTCGTCGTCGAAGTTGCCCCCGGCGGCGGCGCCGGTCGGAGCGGCCGGGGTGGCGGACGCCCACGGGTCGTCGGTCGCGGACCCGGAGCCGAAGCCGCCACCGGACGAGCGGGACATCTTCTGCACCTTGGCGGTCGCGTACCGCAGCGACGGGCCGATCTCGTCCACCTCGACCTCGAAGACGGTGCGCTTCTCGCCTTCCTTGGTCTCGTACGAGCGCTGCTTGAGCCGGCCCGAGAGGATCACCCGGGTCCCGCGCTGCAGCGACTCGGCCACGTTCTCCGCCGCCTGCCGCCACACGTTGCAGGTCAGGAACAGCGCTTCGCCGTCCTTCCACTCGCCGGTCTGGCGGTCCAGATACCTCGGCGTGGACGCCACGCGGAACTTCGCCACCGCCGCCCCCGACGGCGTGAACCGCAGCTCCGGGTCGTCGGTCAGGTTGCCGATCAGTGTGATGGTCGTGTCCCCAGCCATGCTGTCATCTCCCTCATCCTGCGCGCGGCCCCGACGCGACGCGGCACCGTCCGTTCCATCCTGCGCCAGCCTGCCACACCGGTGTGACCCGCGCGCGTGTCCTCAGTGTGGCTGGGGCCGGACCACCTTGGTGCGCAGCACGGCCTCGTTCAGCCGCAGCTGCCGGTCCAGCTCGGCCACCGCCTGCGGGGGTGCCTGCACGTCGATGACGACGTAGATGCCCTCCGACCGCTTCTTGATCTCGTACGCGAGGCGCCGCCGTCCCCAGACGTCGACCTTCTCCACCGCGCCACCGGCGTCGCGGATCACCTTGAGATAAGGCTCCAGGGTCGGCGCCACGGCCCGCTCCTCGAGGCCAGGGTCGAGAATGGCCATGAGCTCGTAGTGACGCAAGACTGGTCCACCTCCTGTGGGCTCGGCGGCCACGGTCCGTCCGTGGCAGGAGGTCTGGCGTCGGTCCCGCGCCGGGCGCGGAACCGCCCCATCGTAGCGCACGGGCCGGTGGGAAGACCGCGGGGCGCCTGGGGCCCATTTCCTTGGGTGGGACCTGGGGAGGAACGACCACACCGACGAGCATGGACCCCGGCGCCCCGCGGAGCCTCGGAGCACGGGCTACGTACTATTATGCCTTATGTCCATTCTGTTCGGGTAGAGCGCCGTGCCGCGAACGCCCGGATCACGGCTGCCAGCACCCCGGCCACGCAGGCGGCCGCCACCAGCGCCAGCGCGCTGTTGGGCCGGTCACCTGTGCCGCCGCCCGCGGACGCCGGCACCGGCTCGGGCGCGGCGTCGGTCGACCCGGCACCGGGCCCGGCCGAGCCGCCCGGACCGGTCGCCGCCGGCGACGGACCACCGGTGGCGGGTGTCTCGTCCGGCTCGGCGCCCTGGTCACCGTCCGGGTCGCCGCCCGGCGAGCCGGCGGACGGCGCCGTGGAGGGAGCCTGCCCGGCCGGCCCGGTCCGGACCGTGGCGGTGGCCGTCGCGGTGTCGCCGTCTGCGCACTCGATCTCCATGCTGGCCGCGAGCGTGCCGGCGTGGAGCCGCACCTCCACCTCCGCGCCGGCGGGCAGCTCGGCGGCGGGTTCGCCGTCGAGGCTCAACGTGCCGGCGGTGCCGAGCCGGTTGACCAGCCGTACCGTGGCGCCGGCGGGAATCGTCGTCTCCCGCGGCTCGGGCACGACGACCGTCTGCGGACCGACGAACTCCGAGGCGCACCCGCCGGTGAAGACCACCGTGGCCGACGGCTGGGCCCAGGCGGTCGACGCCCACAGCACCGGTGCGCCGATCAGCACCACGGCCGCGGCCAACCGCGGACCCCAGGACCGGTTGACTCTCATCTGTCATCCCCCAGGTCGTACGAACGTTCTTCCGGAGCGCGGGCGGGTGCCTGTCCCACCCTGGGTCAACGAGACACGTAGGGGGCAGTGACGGCACGCGCCGCCGACTCGCCCGCCCGGGTGGCGGCCCCGGGCGAACCACCGGGTCGCCCGGAGGCGGACCGGGTGGCCCGTCGCACGCAGGCCGCCGGGTGGACCGGGCGCGGGCAGGCCGCCGGGTAGCCAGGGCGGGCGGTGGGACGCTCCGTGCGGTACCCGTGACGTACGGCAACCGCCACCCCGGGCTGGCGCGCCGGGGTATCCTGCGCCTCATGCGCATCGGGGCTCACGTCGACCGCACCGATCCGCTCGAGGCCGCCACCGCGCGCAAGGCGGAGGTGGTCCAGTTCTTCCTCACCGATCCACAGGGCTGGAAGGAGCCCCAGCCGCGGGCGGATGCGGAGGCGCTGCGCGCCGCAGCGGTCGACGTGTACATCCACGCCCCGTACCGGATCAACGTCGCCACCACGAACAACCGCATCCGCATCCCGAGCCGCAAGCTGCTGTTCGCGCACGCCACCGCGGCGGCGGAGATCGGGGCGTCGGGCCTGGTCGTGCACGGCGGCCACGTGGACGCCGGCGCGGATCTCGCGACCGGTGTGGAGAACTGGCGCAAGACCTTCGCGTACGCGGCCGAGCAGGGCGGGTTTCCGCTGCCGATCCTGATCGAGAACACCGCCGGCGGCGACAACGCCTGCGCCCGCCGGCTCGACGCGCTGGCCCGGCTGTGGGACGCGGTGGGCGAGTTCGGCGCCGGCTTCTGCCTGGACACCTGCCACGCGTTCGCCGGAGGGGAGGAGCTGGCCGGGATCGTCGACCGGGTCCGCGCGATCACGGGCCGCATCGATCTCGTCCACGCCAACGACTCCCGTGACCCGTTCGGGTCCGGCCGGGACCGGCACACCAACCTCGGCCACGGGGAGATCGACCCCGAGCTCATCGCGGAGGTGGTCCGGCAGGCCGGCGCTCCGGTGGTCGTGGAGACGCCCGGCGGCGTCGACGGCCAGGCCGCCGACATCGCCTTCCTGCGCGAGCGGATCGGTTAGGGGTCAGATGGCCACACGGGGGCGAGGCACGGGGGACCGGCGGCCGAAGGTCGGTGGCGGGCGTACCGACGCCCCGGCGGCGCCGCCCCCGCCCACGGCCGACCCGTCGGAGGCCGCCACCGTGGAGCTGGAGCTGGCGGACGACACGGCACCAAGGGCGGAGGACACACCCGCCGGGGCGCCGGAGGCCGCCACCGCACCGGGTGCCACCACCGGTACGCCCGGGGACGCCGCCGACCGCACCGGGGAGATCCCGGCCACGGTCGAGGACACCCCCGAGGTCACTGAGGAGGCTGCCCGTACGGCCGACGCCGGCGGCACCGGGGTCGACGGCACCGGGGTCGACGGCACGGCAGCGGACGTCGCCGACACCGCGGAACCGGCGACCGACACCCCGGCGAGCGCGGCTGACACCGCGGAAGCCGACACCCCGGACGTCACAGCCGGCACCGCGGAAGGCACGGCCGACACCTCGGAGGGCGCGGCCGGCGGCGCGCAGGCCGCTCCCGACACGGAGGACGGCTCCGCGACCGCGGCGGTGTCCGAGGAGGAGCGATGGGCGGCGTTCGCCCCGGAACCGGAACGCGAACCCGGCCGCCTACGCCGGACGGCGGCCGCGATCGGGCGCGTGCTGGCTCACGAGTGGACCGTGGCGGTGGTCGGCAGCCTGATCCTCGCGGTGGTGATGACCTGGCCGGCGTTGCAGTACCCCCGCCACACCCTGCCCAAGGACCTCGGCGACCCCACGTTGGTGTCCTGGCTGCTCGCCTGGCCGGGCCACATCCTGCTGACCGACCCCACCTCTCTGTGGCACACCAACGCCTTCTACCCGGAGCGGTGGACGTACGCCTTCTCCGACACGCTGCTGGGGTACGCGCCGGCCGGGATGCTCGGCAGCGGACCGGCCGACGCGCTGCTGCGCTACAACATCATCTTCGTCCTCGTCCACGCGCTGGCGTTCATCGGCGCGTACGCGCTGGCACGCCAGCTCGGGTCCGGCCGCATCGGGGCGATCGTGGCCGGCCTGGCGTTCGCCTACGCCCCGTGGCGCCTGGCCCAGGCCGAGCACCTGCACGTCATCTCCACCGGTGGGATCGCGCTGGCGCTGGCGATGCTCGCCCGCGGCCACGGCTGGTCGCTGCGGCACGGGTTCCGGCCGGGCCGCGTCCGCCCCGGCTGGATCATGGCCGGCTGGCTGGTCGCCGCGTGGCAGGTGACCCTCGGGTTCGCAATCGGCCTGCCGTTCGTCTACGTCATGGCGCTCATCGCGGTGGTGGTCGGGCTCGGGTGGCTCGTCCGCCGGATCCTCCGCCGGCCACGGCACCGGACCGGACCGGTGCTCGCCGCCGACCTCGTGGGCGGCACGATCTTCGCAGCGGTCACGGTCCTCATGGCGCTGCCGTACCTGATCGTGCTCGACCAGCACCCGGAGGCGCGGCGGTCGTTCGCCGAGGTGGAGCTGTTCTCGCCACCACCGCAAGGCTTCTTCATCGCCTCCCCGGACAACTGGCTGTGGGGTGACCGGCACGCCGGCGCCCGGGAGGCGCTGAGCGCCCCGTCGGAGATGGCGCTGCTGCCGGGGTACGCGCTCATCGCCGTGGCCGCGGCGGGCCTGGTGGTCTCGGTGTGGTCCTGGCGGGCGCGGCTGGCTCTGGCACTGGGGGTGGCCGCCAGCGCCGTCCTGGCGCTGGGGACCGGCTTCTTCGACGGCGTGCTCTACCGGCCGCTGTTCGACTGGCTGCCGGGATGGGACGCCCTGCGGACCCCGGGCCGCCTGGTCATCTGGACCACCCTGCTGCTGGCCGTGCTCGCGGCCGGGGCGCTGACCGCGCTGGCGGTGCGGGCACGGGAGTTCGCGGTCGAGCGCGGCTACCCGGCCCCGGGCCTGTGGCCGCGGGTCGCGCTGGTGGTGCCGTTGCTGTTGGTGTTCGTCGAGGGCATCGGCCCGCTGGAGCATCCGGTGGCGCCGCCGCAGCCGGAGGCGCTGGCCACCGTCGACGGGCCGGTGCTGGTCCTGCCGAGCGACTCCCTCACCGACATGCACGTCATGCGGTGGACCACCGACCGGTTCGTCCCGATCGTCAACGGTGCCTCGGGCTACACACCGGACACGTTGCGCCAGGTGCGCGAGGTGACCACCACCTTCCCCGACTCCGGCAGCGTGTCGTACCTGCGGGCGCTCGGGGTCGAGACGGTGGTGGTGCTCGCGGACCGGGTCGAGGGCACCGAGTGGGAGACCGCCCTGTTCGCCACCGGCGACGGGCTGGGCATCCGGCGGGAGGAGATCGGCCGCTCGGTCGTGTTCGACCTCAACCCGTAGCCGGCTGTACCTCAAGCCCGAGCTGGTCGACGACAGCTACCTGTCTGCCGACCACGAGGCCAGCGTCCGGCCGCACCTGCTGAGCCTCGGCATGCGGGCGTACACGACCTCTGGCGTCATCGGGACGCCGTCACGGGCGACCGCGGAGAAGGGGCAGAGGGCCTTCGAGAGTCTGGTTGACGCTTTCGCGGCATACCGTACGCTGATGCCTTCAGCCTCGGTCGGGTCGACACCCACACTCAAGTGGCCCGTGTCCTTGTTGTGCCCTAGTCAGTTCGCAGCGCCTCGGGCGATGTCGCCCACATCCAGCCTGTCGTCCCTGGCCGCCATCGCCGACCGGGTCCGTCAAGGCGCGACTCCACCCAGGCCGCGTGGGTCGGTCAGTGCCGGGCGCGGGAAGGCAGCTAGTTGCCGCTGTGCGGAGCGATCCACCCGGGCGCCGCGGGCCGAGCGGACGGCGCTGTGGGTCCGGGGTCGACAGGGTCGGCGAGGACACCGGCGTCGGGGTCGTCCGGATAGACCGCGCGGACCGGGTCCAGACGCGGGTACCGGATGTCGTGGACGATGAGCAGGCACAGGACCGCCACGGCGACCCACCGGCCGGCGGCGGCGAGCACGAACACGCCCTCCGGCATGACGTCCCGGCCGGACTCGATGAGCATCTTGCCGTAGAAGGCGAGGAAGTAGCAGATCTCCGCGGCCTGCCACGCCAGGAACGCCCGCCACCGCGGCCGGGCCAGCACCAGCAGCGGGAGCAGCCACAGCGTGAACTGCTGCGACCACACCTTGCTCGTCAGCAGGAACGCGGCGACCACGAGGAAGGCGAGCTGGGCCACCCGGGGGCGCCGCGGGGCGCGCAGGGTCAGCCAGGCGATGCCGGCGCAGGCGGCCAGGAACAGCGCGTACGAGGTCCAGTTGAGGTACGGGTCGACGTGCGCGGCCAGCCACTGGAACGGTCCCCGGTCCCCGGGCACACCGGACCGCCACGCGCCGTCGAGGAAGCGGCCGACGTACCACAGCGTGCCCCAGTCGACCGGGCGGTGGGTGTTGAGCTCCAGGAACCGCTTCCAGTTGTCGAAGTTGGCCAGCATGACCGGCACGTTGACCGCCAGCCACGTGCCCACACCCGTGGCCACCGAGGTCCACACCGGACGATGACGGCCGGTGCGCAGCGCCAGCATGATCAGCGGGAGGAACAGCAGCCCGGGCCACAGCTTCGCGGCCGTTCCCAGGCCCAGCAGCACCCCGGCGTGGACCGGCAGGCGGCGGGCCCAGGCGAGCAGCCCGCCGACGGCGAGCACGATCGCGAGCAGGTCCCAGTTGACGGTGGCGGTGACGAGCAGGGCGGGGGACAGCGCGAACATCGCCACGTCCCACGTACGGCGGCGGCGCAGCGAAAGCAGCATCGCCGCCGTCGCGATCGCGCAGGCGAACAGGCCGAGCGCGGTCAGATGGTAGAACCACTGGTACTCGTTGATGCTCACCGCGGTCCCGAGGGCGTGCACCGGCACCCCGATCAGGGTCATGAAGAACCCGGTGACCACCGGGTACTCCAGGGCGTAGTCGAGGTACGGCACCCCGCCGTGGAGGAGCCCGCCCTGGGCGCCGTAGAGCGGGATCACGTCCGTGTAGCAGAACCGCGTGTACTGCTCAAGGTCGTCCCAGTCGGCGTCCTGGCAGGGGAACTTCTGTAGCCAGTGCAGCACCAGCGTGACGCAGGTGAGGGCGAGGACGACCCGGGCGGCGGCCGCGAACCGGCCGGCGGGGCCGCCGGCGGCGTGCCGCCCGAGCGGGCCCCCGATCGCCTCCGACAGGCCGCGCACGAACCGGTCGGAGCGGCTCGGTGCGTCGATCTGTCCGGTGCGGGCCGCATCGGCGGTCACAGCGGTGTCCTCCGGGCCACGGCCAGGACCGACTGGCCGAACGGCGGGTGCCCGAGCCGCTCGGCCCACGCGACCGCACGGATCACGGTGGCGTCGTAGCAGCGCAGCGCCAGGCCGTCCCGGGGGGTCATCCGCGCGCACCGCATGAGCAGGAACCACGAGATCAGACCGAGCGAGTTGACGTACCCGAGCCGCTCGACCGACAGGTCCGCGGCCGCCAGCGCGGCGCCGAGGCTGCGCCTCGTGTACCGCCGGTGGTGGCCGATGAGGCGGTCGAAGCGGCTCATGGCGGCCGGAAACGCCGGGACGAAGACCACCACCGCGCCGCCCGGCCGCACGAGCGCGGCGGCGCTGCGCAGCGCGGCCACGTCGTCCTCGATGTGCTCCAGCACGTTGAGCATGACCGCCGCGCTGTGCTGGCCGGTCTCGCTCGCCGGCAGGCTCAGCCGCCGGACCCGCACCACCGGATGGCCGGCGAAGCGCTCGGCCAGCGCCGCCAGCCGACCCGGGTCGGCCTCGGTCGCGGTGTACCGGGTGCGCCCGTCGACCAGCTCCGCGGCGTAGTCGCCGAGTCCGGCACCGATCTCGATCGGGTCGTCGCCCAGGTACGGTGCGACCAGGCGCACCAGCCACCGGCGGTAGTGCCGGGCGCCGCGGAGGTCCTCGAGTACCTCCGACTGCAACCGGGCTCCGCGCTCAGCCATCCCCACGCCCGACGACCGCGGTCACACCACGGCCGGCTGACCGGGCAGGAGGGCGTCCCGGTCCCGGGTGGCCACCGTCCGGCCGCCGGGGTCGCCGCTGTGGACGGTGCCGAGGTCACCGCCCCCCTGGCCGCCGGCGTCACCTCCCGGACGCCCGAGACCTCCCAGGTCTCCGAGGTCGCCCAGGCCGCCGCCGCCGCCCTCACCCTGGTCGCCATCGCCCGGGCCGCCGTCCTGGCCGTCGCCGTCACCGCCACCGGGAAGGCAGAAGATGCCCCGGCACTGCCGGTCCCGGTCCCGGTCGCGGTCACGCTCCTTCTTCTTCTCGCCGTTGGCCAGCGGGTGCTGCGGGTTGCCGATGTACGGTGCGGGCGGGAACTGCTCGATCGCGTACTCCTTGGCGGCGTGTGCCTCGTTCATGAACTGCCGGAAGATGTACGCCGGCAGGTTGCTGCTGTTGATGTCACCGCCCCACTGGTCCTTGATGGGGCAGCTGCACTCCGGGTTGCCGACCCAGACCGCGGCCGCGATCTGCGGCGTGTATCCGACCACCCACGCGTCCGCGTTGCCGGGCGCCCCCTGCACCTCCCACGTACCGGTCTTCGCCGCGACCGGCCGGCCGTTCTCCAGGCCGGCGCAGCCCCACATGGCGCACGGCACGCCGGTGAGGACGTTGGTGATCGCGGCGGCCTGCTGCGGAGTGACGCGCTGCTCGCCGGCGATCTTCTCCCCCGCGATGACCTCCCACTCGCCGGTCTGCTCGTTGCGCTTCTCGACCTTCTCCACGAAGTGGGGCTTGTTGTAGACACCGCCCGCGGCGAGGGTGGCCATGCCGCTGGCGTGCTCCAGCACGCTGACCCCGTACTGGCCGTAGGCGATCGGGTGGTAGAAGTAATCCGCGGCGTGCTCCACCTCGGCCAGGTCGTGGACGACGCCTCTGTCGTCCGCCAGCCGCTCGATGCCGGCATCGCGGGCCGCCTCCATGATCTTCTGCGGACCCTGGCCGTCGGGCACCCTCATGGAGAAGTACGCGAACGGGACGTTGTACGACTGCTGCGTGGACCACCGCAGCGTGCAGTAGTCCGGCGCCTCACCTTCGCAGCGATCAGCGATCCGGCCCGCGTTGCGGACCTCACCGTCCATCCATTCGGGTCGGAACGGCGTGGTCTTCCAGTGGGAGTCGAACGCGATGCCCTCCCGGAGCATCGCAATGAGCGTGTAGATCTTGAACGAGGAGCCGGGCGGGCGGCCGCCGGTCCACCTCTGCTCATCCTCGTCCCAGTTCCAGTCCGCGGTGTCGAAGCCGGTGCCGTCGGTGCCGCCGAAGTAGGCGCGCACCGCGCCGGTGGTCGGGTCGATGGCCACCATCGCGGCGGCGACCTCCTTGGGAATCCCCTCCCACAGGCTGGCGTCCTTGTGCTTGCGGTACGCCGCCCGCAGCGCCGCCTGCTGCATCTCCCGATCGATGGTGGTGGTGATCCGGTAACCGCCGGTGGAGATGTCGGTGATGCCCATCTCCTCCAGCTCTTTTTGGACCTGCCGGACGATCGGACCCTGCGGACCCTCGTGCCAGGACCTGACGGTGGAGGGCTTGATGACCTCGGGCATCTCCAGCTCGTCGATGTTGACGCCCTGCAGCGAGCTGGCGTTGATCTCCTGCATCTGCGCGAGCACCCACCGCCACCGGGCCTCGGCCTCACCGTTCTGGTTCTCGTTCATCGGGTCGTACCTGGACAGCGTCGACCCGTCGTCGGGGTAGCGGATGATACCTGCCAGCATCGCCGCCTGCGCCACGTCCAGCTCCGCGGCGCTGATCCCGAAGTACGCCTTCGCCGCCGCCTCGATCCCGTACGCTCCGCGACCGAAGTAGACCGTGTTGAGGTAGAAGTCGAGGATCTCCTCCTTGGAGTACTTCTGGGTCAGCTTGTACGCCATCGCCGCTTCCTTGAGCTTGCGGGCGTAGGTCTGGCCGTGCAGGTCACCGGCGATGCGGGCGTACTGCTGGGTGATGGTGGAGGCGCCCTGGGTCTGGCCGCCGGTGAGGTTGTTGATGGCCGCCCGGGCGATACCGAAGAAGTCGACGCCGCTGTGCTCCCAGAACTTCTTGTCCTCGGTGGCGATGACCGCCTCCTGGACGACCGTCAGGTTGGTGGTGTCGATGATCTCGCGGTTCTCCTCCTGGAGGACCGCCATCTCCCGGCCGTTGTTGTAGTAGACCCGGCTGGCCTGTTTGAGCTCCAGCTGGTCGGGGGCCTTGACCTCGTCGACGTAGTAGCTCAGCCACACCATGGCGCCGCCGGCCATCATGACGCACACCGCCACGATGCTCAGCAGCGTGTTGCGGATCCAGTGCCGCTTCTTCTTCAGCGGAGGGCGCCCGTCGCCCGGACCGCCGCGGCCGTTGCGACCACCCGGGCCACCCGGCGGCCGGACGCTGGCGCGACCGGTCGCGGTGCCGGCGGGGGAGGGCGAGACCGGGACCGCCGCCCGCCCGGACGAGCGGGACCAGTCGTACCGGTGCCTCGGCGAGCCGTCCGTCGGCGGTGGCGACACCGGTGGCGCCACGGCGGCGCGGCCGACGGAGGCGCGGCCGACGGAGGCCCGGCCGGCGGTGGCACGCCCGGCGGGTGAGGAGGGCGCGGCGTACGGGTCCGGCGGGTACGGCTCGGCGCTGTGGCGGCCGGAGGCGTACGAGTCGACGTAGTGCCGGTAGGAGTCGGGTTCGTCGTAGCCGGCGTAGGCGTCGTAGCTGCGGCCGTATGACGCGGGTTCGCCGTACGAGCTCATCTCATCCACCAAGCCTTCGAACCGGAGCGGTAACCGCCCGGTACGGGACAGGGGTGACCCGCGCCCCGAGGCGCGCGGACGATCCCGAACGGGCCAAGCCTACGTATTGTTCCATCCCCCCGCACAACGATCCGGCTCCCGGCCACGCCTGCGGGTGGCCGGTATGCGGGCCGACGTGCGGCGACGTCACGCGGGTGACCTCCGCCCGCCCGCCGCCGCACGGGCCGGTGCCGCCCGCCGGTCGGTCGCGCCGTGGCCCAGCAGGTACTGCTCGACCAGGAAGTTCCAGTCGCAACCGCGGCAGACCTCGACCACGTAGACCTGGAACTCCGGTACGGTGGCCGCCAGCCCCCGCAGCTCGCGCACCGGCCGGGCCTGGCCGGCCGAGGCACCCAGCGCGTCGCCGTAGATGTAGTGCACGAGCCAGAGGTTCTCCCGGCGGCAGATGGGGCACCGCACGTCGATCATCTCGCCGTGGTACTTGGCGGCGTTCTTCAGGTACGGCGAGGCGTCACAGACCTCGAAGAGGGAGACCCGCCCGGCGTACACGTCGCGCAGCAGGGCTCGCCGCTTGAGCGAGTAGTCGACCACCCGACGCCGCGCACGCATGGCATGAAGGGTACGCAGACGCCGCAACTTGCGCCAGGACACCGCCCGGACTAGTCTCCCGATGTATCGGACCGATACATCAGGCAGCTACATGACGAGGGGAGGAGGTCAGGCGTGGCGACACTGGAGTTTGCCATCCTCGGCCTCCTGCACGAGGGTCCGATGCACGGTTACGAGCTGCGCAAGCAGCTGACGACCAAGCTCGGCGCGATCCGGGCGGCGATCAGCTATGGCAGCCTCTATCCGACACTGCGTCGCCTGCAGGCAGCGGGCTACATCGCCGAGGCGGGCGAGGCCCCCGCCGATGACGTGGCGGTGCCACCGTTGACCAGCCGGCGTGGTCGGGTCGTCTACAAGATCACGGCGGAGGGCAAGGAGCGGTTCGGCGAGCTGCTCGCCGAGGCCGGTCCCGAGACCTGGGAGGACGCCGGCTTCGGGGTGCACTTCGCGTTCTTCGCCCGCACCGACCGGGCGACCCGGTTGCGGATCCTGGAGGGGCGCCGGCGCAGGGTCGAGGAGCGGCGGGAGGGGCTGCGCGACGTCCTGGCCCGCGCCGCCGAACGCCTCGACGCGTACACCCTGGAGCTCCAGCGCCACGGACTGGAGGCCTGCGAGCGCGAGGTCCGGTGGCTGGAGGAGCTGATCGCCAACGAGCGCTCGGGCCGCGCACCCAGTGTCACCGCCGGCGGGTCGCCGGAAGACCCGCAGGCCAGCAGTGAGGTAGATGCCACCCCGCCTTCGGAGACGCCGGAGCGGTGAAGATCAGAAAGGGAGGACCCGGGACATGGGCCCCATTCGCGTCGCCATCGTCGGTGTCGGAAACTGCGCCTCGTCACTGGTCCAGGGCGTGGAGTACTACCGGGACGCCAAGCCTGAGGACCGCGTCCCCGGGCTGATGCACGTCAACTTCGGCGACTACCACGTGTCCGACCTCGAGTTCGTCGCCGCCTTCGACGTGGATGCCAAGAAGGTGGGGCGGGACCTGGCCGAGGCGATCTCGTCCAGCGAGAACAACACGATCAAGTTCTGTGACGTCCCGCCCACCGGGGTGACGGTCCAGCGCGGACCCACCCTGGACGGGCTCGGGCACTACTACCGCGAGATCATCGACGAGGCCGACGGCCCACCCGTCGACGTCGCCGCCGCCCTGCGCGCCGCCCGTGCCGACGTGGTGGTCTGCTACCTGCCGGTCGGGTCCGAGGAGGCGGCCAAGTTCTACGCCCAGGCGGCGATCGACGCCGGCTGCGCGTTCGTCAACGCCCTGCCGGTCTTCATCGCCTCCGACCCCGCGTGGGCGGAGCGGTTCACCGCCGCCGGGCTGCCGATCATCGGGGACGACATCAAGTCCCAGGTCGGGGCGACCATCGTGCACCGCATGCTCGCCAAGCTGTTCGAGGACCGCGGCGTGGAGCTGCTGCGGACCTACCAGCTCAACTTCGGCGGGAACATGGACTTCATGAACATGCTGGAGCGGGAGCGGCTGGTCTCCAAGAAGATCTCCAAGACCCAGTCGGTCACGTCCCAGATCCCGCACGAGATGGCCCGCAGCGACGTGCACATCGGCCCGTCGGACCACGTGCCGTGGCTGGACGACCGCAAGTGGGCGTACATCCGGCTGGAGGGCCGGGCGTTCGGTGACGTGCCGCTCAACGCCGAGCTCAAGCTCGAGGTGTGGGACTCGCCCAACTCCGCCGGCGTGATCATCGACGCCATCCGGGCGGCCAAGATCGCCAAGGACCGGGGGATGGCCGGTCCGGTGCTGTCGGCGTCGGCGTACTTCATGAAGTCGCCGCCGGTGCAGTACTCCGACCACGAGGCCCGGCAGGCCGTGGAGGACTTCATCCGGGGAGCGTGAGACGCGCGGGGCGCACCGACGCGGATACGGCTCCTGGACGTTCTCAGGTGGTGAGTGGTGGCCGGTGGGGCGCCGGGCAGGTCTGCCCGGCGCCCCACCGGTGACAGCCCCGTCCCGCTGCGTGACGCTCATCACACCGCTCCCGGTCCGGTGCGCGACGTCTCCCGTCCCCCCGCCCGATCGGCGCGCTGGGGCGACGCGCGCGCTCGCTGGGGGATTGACCGAATCGCCAGGCAGCGAGGTCCGGAATGTCGGTCGATACCGTCACCATTCGTCGGCCGCCCGACGACACAGCCGGCCGTGACCGCCGAGGTGGGGCCGGTGGTCCGGCGGAGGACGCTGACGAAACGGTGATGGACCTAACGATCCTTCAGTCGGCATAGTGGGGCGCATGGGCAAGGCGGAGGTGCTCGACCGGGTGGCGGCCGACCTCGCCCGCGGCTGCACCCATCCGGCCATCCAGCGGCTCAGCAGCCTCGTGGCCGTGTACCCCACCGACCTGGACCTCCGGCGACGGCTGGCCGCGGCGTACCGGCGGGTCGGCAACCGGATCCAGGCCGGCCGCTGGGACTACCTCACGATCGGCGCAGACCGCCGGGACACCGCCGCGTTCGAGCGCGCGTTCCCCTCCGCGGCCGCACGCCTCCGGGAGCTCCACTGGCCCCACCACCCGGCCAGGGCGGCCACCGCCTACGCCCGCGCGCGGCTGGAGAAGCTGGTCGCCGCCGCGGCGGCGGAGCGGTCGGTGGCCCGGACCGCCCGCGCCACCCTCCGGGCCTCCAGTGGACGGTGGCGCCACCGGTGGGCACGGGTGCGTGCCGCCGTCCCCTCCGGGCTGCCGCGCGCCGTGCTCCTCGTGACGGCGCCGGCCGCCGCCTTCTTCATCGGCCTCGGCATCGCGACCGTAGCCACCTGGTTTGTCCGATAAGGACGGTTATAGTTTCGTTATACTTTCCGCCCGCTGTGGCTGGCGCGCTCCGTTCGTACCTGCCGATGATGGCACTGTGGGGAAGGCTGAGGTTCTGGCTCGAGTGAAACAGGATCTCGCCGTCGGCCACACCTATCCCGCGACCCAGCGGCTCAGGACCCTGATCGCGATCGATCCCCACGACCTCGAGCTGCGGGACATGCTGGCGGAGGTGTACCGGCAGACCGGCAACCTGGCCGAGGCGGGACGCTGGGGATTCCTCACCGCCAACGTCGCGCCCGAGGAGCTGGCCGCGTTCGAGCGGGCCAACCCGGACCCGTGGCTGCGCCTGCGGATGCTGCGGTGGACCGGCGACGAGGCCGACCTGCCGACCGAGGCCGCCCGAACCCGCCTGCGCGCCCTGGTGGAGGCGGCCGCCCGGTCCGGACCACCCGCCCTGTACCGGGGACCACTGTCGCCCGCGCAGCGCCCGCGCCCGTGGCTGAAGGACGCCGGGCTGCCCTGCCTGTTCGTGGTGGTGACCCTGGCCGTCGCGGCGGTGCTCGCCGGCATCGGCGTCGTCCGCGCCATCGCCTGGCTCGTGGGCGACGCGCCCTGAGCGGCCCGGCCGTCCCGCGACGGTCGCACCCCCACGGTCACCACGCGCGCCACCGTGGCTGGCGTCGGCTGGCTATCCTGCCGGTGTCGGTCGGGTGCGGACGGTGGTGGACGGTGAGCACGGCAACCGTGGCCTTTCTGGTCATCGGCGGGATCGGTGTGCTGCTGCTGGCCGCCTCACTCCTGGGCGCCGACGCGTTTGATGTGGACGGTCCGGTGCCGGTGCCGGCGATCGCCGCGACGCTGGGTGCGTTCGGATTCGCCGCCGCCATCGCCGACTCCGCGTTCCAGAGCCGCACCCCGGCGCCCCTGCTGCTGGCCGCCGGCACAGGTGCGGCGGTGGCGGTACCCGCCGGGTGGCTCGCGATCCGGCTGGTGCGCGCCGCCCACCGCATGCCCACCGACGCCACCCCGCGTCGCGACGACCTCATCGGCCTGCTCGGCGTGGTGATCAGCCCGATCCCCAAGGACGGGTACGGCCAGGTGCGGGTGACCCTGGGCGGCCAACCGGTGAAGCTCCACGCCCGGGCCGACACCCCCGTCCCCCGCGGCGCCCAGGTGTTCGTCATCAGCGCCCCCAGCGACACCAGCGTGGTGGTGGAGCGGACGCCCGACCTGCCCGACGCGTCGGGCGCCCCCTGACCCGTACCGGCATCTGCACATCAGGTCCTACCCCCGAAGGAAGCCATGGAACCTTTCGTCATCGCGGTCGGCGGCAGCGTGCTGCTGTTCTTCCTCCTCATCCTGTTCATCATCTCCCGCATCAAGGTCGCCGGGCCGAACCAGGCGTTCATCGTCACCGGCCGCAAGGGGCGCGAGACGCGAGGCGCCGACGGCTCGACCCAGCGCGACCTGTCCGGCCAGAAGGTCGTCATGGGAGCCTCGGTCTTCGTCTGGCCGGTGATCCAGAAACTGCACACACTCGACCTGTCCAGCCGCGGCATCCAGGTGGAGATCAGCGGTGCGGTGAGCAAGCAGGGCATCCGCTGCAACCTGCAGGGCGTCGCGATCGTCAAGGTCGGCGGCTCGGAGACCGCCATCCGGGCGGCGGCCCAGCGGTTCCTCCACCAGCAGGCGGAGATCAACACGTTCACGCGGGAGGTGCTCGCCGGCGCGCTGCGATCCATCGTGGGCCGCCTGACGGTCGAGGAGATCATCCGCGACCGGGCCGCCTTCGCCTCGGCCGTCGCCGAGGAGGCGGAGCTCTCCCTCACCAACCAGGGACTGGTGCTCGACACCTTCCAGCTGCAGGACATCATCACCGAGGGCACCTACCTGCAGGACCTGGGCCGGCCCGAGGCGGCCCGGGTGCTCAAGGACGCCGCCATCGCCGAGGCGCAGGCCCGCCAGGCCTCCGAGCAGGAGCGGCTGCTCGCTGAGGAGAAGATCGCCGAGGCCCAGCGGAACCTCGAGCTGAAGAAGGCCGCGATCCAGGCTGAGATCGACGCCGCGAAGGCACAGTCCGAGGCGGCCGGCCCGCTCGCCCGGGCCGAGCGGGACCAGGCCATCCTGGCCGAGCAGGAGAAGGTGGCCGAGCGCCAGGCCGAGCTGACCGACCGGCAGCTCGACACCCAGATCCGCAAGCCCGCCGACGCCGCCCGCTACCAGGTGGAGCAGGAGGCCGAGGCGGCGAAGAACGCGGAGATCCTGCGCGCCGAGGCCGCCCGGCAGGCCACCATCGCCGCCGCGCAGGCCGCCGCGGAGCAGGCCCGCCTCACCGGTGAGGGCGAACGGGCCCGCCGGGCCGCCCTGGCCGAGGCGAAGGCCATCGAGGGCGCCAAGGAGGGAGAGGCGGAGAAGCGCCGCCGGCTGGCGGTCGCCGAGGCGATCGAACGGGAGGGCGCCGCCGAGGCGGAGGCGATCCTGGCCCGCGGACGGGCCGAGGCCGAGGCGATGCGCCTGAAGGCGGAGGCGTTCGCCAAGTACGGCGAGGCGGCCATCCTCGACCTGCTGGTGAAGGTGCTCCCCGAGGTGGTGAAGGCGGCGTCGACCCCGATGAGCGGCATCGACAAGATGACCGTCATCTCCACCGACGGCGCGTCGGCGCTGACCAGGTCCGTGGCCAGCAACGTCGCCCAGGGGCTCCAGCTCGGTAGCGACCTGACCGGCATCGACCTGAAGGCGTTGCTCGGTCGGCTCGGTGCCGCCACGGGCAACGGCGGGAGCGACGGGGACGGGGCCGCGGTCACCGAGCAGTGACGCGTGGGGCGGGGCGGCCCGGGGCATCCGGGCCGCCCCGCCCCACGCGTCAGGGTGCCGGCTCTAGTCCCGAGGCAGGACACCCTCCGCCCGGGCCCAGGCGAACAGCTCCGCCTCGGCCTCCTCCCGCGACAGCGGCCCGCGCTCCAGTCGCAGCTCCTTCAGGTGCCGCCAGGCTCTGCCCACCACCGGACCGGGCGGCACGCCCAGCAGCCTCATGATCTCGTGCCCGTCGAGGTCCGGGCGGACCCGGGCGAGGTCCTCCTCCTCCTTCAGCCGGGCGATCCGCGCCTCCAACGCGTCGTAGTCGGCCGCCAGCTGCGCCGCCTTCCGCCGGTTGCGGGTGGTGCAGTCCGACCGCACGAGCTTGTGCAGGCGCGGGAGCAGGTCGCCGGCGTCGGTGACGTAACGGCGCACCGCCGAGTCGGTCCACTCGCCCCGGCCGTACCCGTAGAAGCGCAGGTGGAGGGCGACCAGCTTGGACACCGCCGAGATCACGTCCTTGGGGTAGCGCAGCGCCTTCAGCCGCGCCCGGGCCATCCGGGCCCCCACCACCTCGTGGTGGTGGAAGCTGACCCGCCCGTCCGGCGCGACCGCCTTGGTCGCCGGTTTCCCGATGTCGTGCAGCAGCGCCGCCATCCGCAGCACGAGGTCGGGGCCTTCGGTCTCGTACGCCATGACGTTGCGCACCACGGTCAGCGTGTGCTCGTACACGTCCTTGTGCTGCGCGTGCTCGTCGATCTCCAGCCGCAGGCCGGGCAGCTCGGGCAGGAACTGGTCGGCCAGGCCGGTGTCCACCAGCAGCCGCAGCCCCGTGACCGGATCCCTGCCGCACAGCAGCTTGGTGAACTCGTCGCGGATCCGCTCCGCGCTGATGCGGGCCAGATCGGGCGCCATGCGCCTCATGGCGGCCACCACGGCCGGATCGACGGTGAACTCCAGCTGGGAGGCGAACCGGGCCGCGCGCAGCATCCGCAGGGGGTCGTCGCCGAACGACTCCTCCGGCGTGCCCGGGGTACGGATGACCCGGCGGGCCAGGTCCTCCAGCCCGCCGTACGGGTCGGTGAAGCGGTGATCCGGCAGCGAGATCGCCATCGCGTTGACGGTGAAGTCGCGCCGCCCCAGGTCGGTGACGAGGTCGGTGCCGTACCGGACCCGCGGATGCCGGCTCACCCCGTCGTACGCCTCCGCACGGAACGTCGTGATCTCGATCCGGTACCCGTTGCGGGTCAGGCCGATGGTGCCGAAGTCCCGGCCGGCCTCCCAGATCGCGTCGGCCCAGCCGGACACCACCCGCAGGGTCTCGTCCGGGTGGGCGTCGGTGCAGAAGTCGAGGTCGTTGCCGAGCTCGCCCAGCAGCGCGTCGCGGACCGGGCCACCGACCAGGTGCAGCTCGTGGCCAGCGGCGGTGAACCGGCGCGCGAGCTCGTCGGCGACCGGCCAGATCCGGACCAGTTCGGCGACCGCGCGGCGCTGGGCGGCGGTGAGTGCGTCGGCCATGGCGGCACCAACCTAGCGCAACCG
>DATGOE010000212.1:0-26135 GCA_035306365.1 Natronosporangium sp.
GCGCTGGAGCGCCTGCGCGCCACCTTCCGGTGGAAGACCGACGGCCTGGACGCGACCGGGCTGCGGACCCGGGTCGGCGCCTCGGCCCTGACGCTGGGCGGGCTGCTCAAGCACCTCGCCCGGGTCGAGGACCAGACGTTCACCTACAAGCTGAGCGGTGAGCGGCTCGGTCCGCCGTGGGACACCGCCCCCTGGAGGACCGACCCGGAGTGGGACTTCACCTCCGCCGCGGCCGACACCCCCGCCCAGCTGTACGACCTGTGGGACCGCGCCGTCGAACGGTCCCGCGCCAGGCTGGCCGCGGCGCTGGCCGACGGCGGGCTCGACCAGCGTGTCCACCTCTCCTGGCCGGACGGGCGCCACGTCAGCCTGCGCCGGCTGGTCTGCGACCTGATCGAGGAGTACGGCCGGCACACCGGACACGCCGACCTGATCCGGGAGGCGGTCGACGGCCGGGTCGGTGAGGACCCACCGCCGCTCTGGCGCCCGGAGACGTACCAGGCGCCCTCCCCTCGGCCGTGACGGGCCGGGGCGCGGGACCGCGGGATCGGCCGGACCTCAGCTCACCGCCTTCTTCACCAGCTCGGCGATCCTCGCCTCGGTGGCGGGCGTCAGCCCGGTCAGCGCGAACGCGGTCGGCCACATGGTGCCGTCGTCGAGGTTCGCGCTGTCGTTGAAGCCCAACGTCGCGTACCTCGTCTTGAACTTGGACGCGCCCTGGAAGAAGCAGACCACCTTGCCGCCCTTGGCGTACGCGGGCATGCCGTACCAGGTTCTCGGCGTGAGGTCGGGCGCGTTGGCCGTGACGATGTCGTGCAGCCGGCGGGCGAGGGTACGGTCGGGTTCCGGCATCTGCGCGATCCTGGCCAGCACCTCGCTCTCCGCGTCGGCCTTGGTGCGCGACCCGCGGCGGGCGGCCTTCAGCTCGCGGGCGCGTTCCTTCATCGCGGCCCGCTCCTCGGCGGTGAAACCCTCCGACTCGTCGCGGGTCCGGCCGGTGCGCCCGGCGGTCTTCCTCGCCTCGTTCACGGTAGGTCCCCTCCTGTGCGAAGCCCGAACGTGGACGACGCTAACGCTAGGCGGCACACACCGACGGCGGCTTCTTCGATCCTGACCGGTTCGGTCCCGGCCCGTTGGATCCCGACCGGTTATGGCCGGCCACCGGCCCGGGTGGCCGGTGGCCGGCCGGCGCTACCCTGCGGCGGTGCGGGCGGCCTGGCAGGAGTGGGGCCACGTCGTCGTGGTGACCCTGGCGCTGGTGCCGGTGGCCGCCGCCGTGGCGGTGGCGCTGGCGCGGTGGCGGGTCGGACGCGGCGCCGCTGCGGCGGTCGCGTGGCGGCACAGCGTCGCCGAGGTCGGCGTGGTCCTGGGCACCGCACCGTGGTTGTGGATGATCCTGACCCCGCGGGCCGGGGCCGGTGAGGTCCGCCCCGTACCGCTGCGGGACCTGGCCGGCCAGCTCGCCGGTGACCCGGGTGTGGCGGTCGCCCAGGTCGGCGGGAACCTGCTGGTGCTCGCCGCGTTCGGGGCGCTGGCACCGCTGCGGTTCCGCGTGCTCACCCGCGTCCCGGTGCTGCTCGGCGTGGCCGCCGCCGGGTCGCTCGCGGTGGAGACCCTCCAGTACGCGTTGATGCTCGGCCGGGTGTCGTCGGTCGACGACGTCCTGCTCAACACCACCGGCGCCGGCCTGGCCAGCCTGACGACCCGGCGCTGGTGGCGCGGCCCACCGGCCGGTGGTGACCCCGAGGCGGCCGGTCCACCGCGGTCGTGACCATGTCCGCCAAGCGGTACGCCCGCGAAGCGGCCGTCCGGATCAATGCGTGCCTTGCGCAGAGCAGATCGGGGTAGCATCGACGCACACCGCCCCCGGCCGGGAGTGACCATGCGCGTGCTCGCTCGCCTCGGTGCCCACGGTGGAGCGTGGATGGCCGTGGCGCTGCTGTCGACCGCCGCGGGGACGGTGGCCGCCGGTGTCGCTCCGATGGTCGAGCGGACCGACGACGAGGCGCTGCGACTCATGGTCGAGGCGGCACCGTCGTACCTGGACCGCGACCTGCTGTTCATCCGGCGGGCGGACGGTGCGCTCACCCCGATCGCGGCGGCGACCGCGCTGCCCGACCAGTTGCCGGCGCCGTTGCGCGAGGTCACCGAGGTGGTGTGGGGTTTCCAGCGCACCACGGTGGCGCTGACCCAAGGGGTGGGTGCCAGGCTGGTCGGCCCGGGGGTGACCACCGAGCCGGAGGGGCACCCGCCGGTGATCTCCTTCCACGTCCAGACCGGACTCGACCGCGAGACGTCGATGGTGTCCGGCCGGCCGCCGGCCACCCGGGCGGACACCGGGGTGGTGGAGGTCATGGTGGCCGCCGACGTCGCCGACGTGCTGCGGGTGCGCACCGGCGGCGAGTACGTCGCGGTCACCGCGGGCCTGTCCGGTCACGAGGTGCCGATCCGGGTCAGCGGCGTGTTCGCGGCGCGCGACGCGGCCGCGCCGGTGTGGCAGTCCGAGCTGCTGCTGCTGGAGACCACCCTCACGGCGCTGGGGGACGTGCCGGACGCGCCCATGGCGGTCCGGGCGGCGCTGGTCACCGACGAGGTGGGCATGGCGGTGCTGACCCGGCCCGACCTGATCCGGGAGGTGGACCCGCTCACCGGGGCGCGGATCCGGCTGGACGCCGCGCGGCTGGACCACCGCTGGGCGGCGGCGGCGCCGGCGGCCGTGGCCTCCGCCGAGACCGACCCGCGGCTGCGGAGCTGGGAGCTGAGGACCCGGCTGCCGGAGCTCCTCGAGACCTACGCCGGGCGCCAGCGGTCCAGCCACGCGCTGACCGCCGTGGTGGTCGGCGGTACGGGAGGTGTCCTGCTCGGACTGCTCGTCCTCGCCGGCTGGCTGCTAATCGACGGGCGAAGCCGGGAGCTCGCCCTCCTGCGGGCCCGTGGCGGCTCCGCCGGCCGGGTGGCCGGCTGGCTCGTGGCCGAGGCCGCGCCCCTCACCGTCCCCGCGACGGGGGCGGCGGCGCTCGCCACCTGGCGGCTGCTGCCCGGCGCCGACCCGCCACCCGCGGCGGCGGTGGCCGCCGTCGCGGCCACCGCCGCCGCGGTTACCCTGGTGGTCCCCGCCGCCGGGGTGGTCCTCTCCCGTCGGCGGCGACGGGCACTGCCGGTCCGGGCGAGGTGGGTGCTCCGGACCGCTGTCGAGGCGCTGGTGCTGCTGCTGGCGGTGGTCGGCGTGGTTGTCACCCACCAGCGGGGCCCCACCCGCGTCGGCGTCGACCCGTACCTGTCCCTGGTGCCACTGCTGGTCGCGGTCGCCGCCGGCGTGCTGGTGCTGCGGCTGTACCCGCTGCCGCTGCGGCTGCTGGCCCGCCTCGCCGGCCGTGCCCGCTCACCGGTCGGGTTCCTCGGCCTGGCCCGGGCCACCCGGGCCGCTCCGGCCGCCGTGCCGGGCCTGCTGGTGCTGGTCGCCGCGGTCGCGCTGGGCGGGTTCGCCAGCGCGGTGGACGTCGGGCTGGCGCGGGCCCGGGACATCAGCGCGGCCCAGGCGGTCGGGGCCCACCTGCGCCTGGCCGCCGCCGAGCTGCCGGCCGAGGCCGCCGACGTCGCGGCCGCCCAGCCGGGCGTGATCGCGGTCGCCGCCGCCAGCCGCAGCGGGGAGCTGTTCGACCCGGCCACCCGCGACCGGGTACGGGGTTTCGACGTGCTGGTCGTCGACACCGTCGCCTACCAGCGGGTCCTCGACGCCGTGGGCCTCGCCTACCGCCTGCCCGACGCCGTCGTGACCGCCACCGCCCGGCAGCCGGAGGTCCCGATCCTCGCCCAGGACGCCATCGCCCGCCGGGACGGTGTCGTGCTGCGCCTCGACGGCGAGGAGCGTCCGGTGAGGGTGGCCGGCGACCTGACCGGCCTGCCCGGACCGGACGGCGACCGCGGCTGGTGCTCGTACCACGCCGGGCGCTCGCCCACCCGCCACCGATCACCGAGCTCATCATCGGCGGGGCAGAGGCGGACCCTGAGGCCGTCACCGCGGCCGTCGCCGCCGTCGCCCGCGACGGCGACCCATTGACCGTCACCAGTCTCGCCGGCGTCCGCGACGACATCGAACACACCGGTTTCCACCACGGCCTGACCCGGCTGTTCGTGCTCGGCACCGTCGGCGCCGCCGTGGGCGGCGTGCTGGGGATGCTGCTCGCGCTCGTCGTGCCCGCCCGCTCCCGTGGTCGCGAGCTGTCCCTGCTGCGGACCATGGGGCTGTCCACCCGGCAGGCGCCGCGGCTGCTGCTGACCGAGCTGCTCCCGGTGTCGGCCGCCGCCATCGCCACTGGCGCCGCCGCCGGACTGGCGCTGCCGCTGGTGCTCAGCGGCGCGCTGCACCTGGGTGAGTTCACCGGCGGCGCCGCGTACCGGCCGGCCGTCGCTCCGGTGACCGTCGTGGCCATGGCCGCCATGCTGGCCGTCGTGGTCGCGGTCGGGGTGCTGGTCCAGGCGGCCACGAACCGGCGCCACGGTCTGGGCGGGGTGCTCCGCGTCGACTGAGGCCGCGACCGGTGCGGCGGCCGACCGCCCGGGCGGGAAGGGTGGGCACACCTCGTGCTGGACACAGTGGAGCCGAGGCACGGTCACGTCGCTGTCGGGACAGGACGAGAACGGGCGTACGATCCTTCGATCTGTGCCACCGGCGCCGGCGCGAGCCGACCCCTGGACGGCACGCCGCGATGTGGTCACCGCCGCTAGTCTGGTCGGGTCTGCTCGATTTCTCCCATGAGGATGGTGGAGGCGATGAGAGTGCATTGGACGGGTGGTGTCAGTCGGCGTGACGTGCTGCGGGTGGCGGGTCTGGTTCCTGCCGCCGGGCTGTTGCTGACGGCGTGCACGGATACGCAGGAGCCGCCACCGGTCGACACCACGGAGCTGGAGTACGCACCCACCAAAGACACGCTGCAGGAGATGCTCGACCGCAGGGCAAAGGCGCAGCTGGCCGGCGACGAGCGGGCGTACCTTGCGGATCTGGACGAGAACAACCACGAGCTCATCCAGCGCGAACGGATGGTCTTCGAGAACCTGCGGCAGTTCCCGGTCGAGGACCTCCGCTACCTGGTGGTCCGGGACCCCGGCTCCGAGTTCGAACCTCCCCCGCCGCCGCCGCGGCAGGGCGAGGACCACAGCAGGTGGGAGAACTGGCGGCCCTCCGGCCCGTGGTGGTATGTCCCGGTGGTCAAGGTGGTGACGCTGGCCACCGACGACGTGCCGGACTGGGCGGTGGGTCCGGGTGAGACCTACGAGTACGAGGTCGCCCGCCGCAACGGTGGATGGATGATCGCCGACATCCGTCCGCTCGCACGAGCGGACCTGGAGGACCGCATGCGCGGCGACTGGGTGGCCACGAAGCGCGCGATCGCCACGCCGTGGGACTATCCCAGCGCCGCGGTGCCCTGGAACCTGCAGCCGCTGCGAGTGGCCCACAGCGGCAACATCTGGCTGGCGGCCGACGAGACAGTCCCGGACCTTGAGACGTACCTGGACGCGGCTACCGCCGAGCTGGCGTATGTCGAGGAGATCTGGGGCGACCGGCCCTCGTTCCCCGGCCACGTCATCTTCCTCAGCCGGGACACCCAGAACACGGGTCGATGGTTCGACCTCGGAGAGGAGTTCAACACCCAGTTTCCCGGGGTGGCGGTGCCACGGTTCGCCGTGCGCGCCGACGGCAGCTACTTCGACGACCGGTTCGCGAGCGCCCGGATGGCGATCAACCTCGAACTGGCCGCGGACCTGTCCTCGGATCCGCGGTCGATCATGCGACACGAGCTGGCGCACGCGATCAGCGCCCGGATGCAGAACGTGGAGGACCGCTATCCGTCGCGGTGGGTCATCGAAGGCTTCGCGCGCTACGTCGAGGTCCGCGAGGACCCGCAGGCGCAGCAGGTGAACCGGTACTGGGCGGCGCAGGGCTTCGACGGGAAGCTCCCCTACTCCCGCACCTTCTACAACGGGGACGCCGAGACGGTGTCGGCCAACTACGCCCGCGGCTATCTGGTGTTCCAGGCGGCCGAGGACCTGCGTGGCCGGGACGCGGCCGTGGACTTCTACGTGGCGCTGATCTCGCAGCCGAGCATCGTGATCGAGCTCGCCGCCGAGCAGGAGGCCCTCTCCGACGAGGGCCTGGCCAAGCTCGAGAGCATCTGCCGCGACACGCTCGGCATCGGCGCGGGACCGTTCTTCGACCAGTGGCGTGACCTCGTCCGGCGGGGTGGCTGAGGGCAGCGACGGCCGGACGGCCGGCGACGCCGTCCGTCAGGGGCAGGCGGCCGCAGGCACCGGCGGCCGCGGCGGTTGGCCCGCCGTGGTGGCGGCCCGGCGCTGCCGCGCCCGGCGCCATCGGGATCATCGCCCGTACCTCCCGTGACTGGTCGGCCGGCATCGACGCACACCCCGGCCGGGAGCGGCCAGGCGCGTGCTCTCCCGCATCGGTAGCCACAGTGGCACGTGGACGGTCGTGGCGCTGCCACCGGTCGCCGCGGGTCCTGGAGGCGGCCGGCACCGCTCCGCTGGTGGCGCGACCGGCGCGGTCAGGGAGCGTCGCCGGTGTGCGGCGTCCCGTAGAACCCGGCGTACAAGCTGGCGACGAGCTCGCCGCGGCTCGACACCCCGACCTTGTGGAGGATCGTCTTGACGTAGTCACGCACCGTGTGCGGGGACAGGTAGAGCCGCTGGGCGATGCCGGCGGTACCGACCCCGCGGGCGATCATCCGGACGATCTGTTGTTCGCGGTCGGTCAGGTCGTAGGCCTCGGCGATGATCGGCGCGAGTTCGGCCGGGTCGGCGGCGTCGAGCATGACGACCGTCTGATCGACGCCGCCCCCGGTGCCGCGCAGGCAGGTGGCGTGGCACGCCAGCCACTGGCCCCGCCGGCTGCGGACGCGGGTGCGTGCGGTTCCGTCCCCGGCACCGTGGCGGACCGCGGCGGCGCGTAGGACGGTGACGGTCATCCAGACCGGTACCTCGATCCCCAGATCGGTGGGCAGGGCCGGACCGGCCGGCAGCTCCGCCAGCCACGCCCCGGCCTGGTCATTGATCGAGGTGACTTGTCCGGCGAGGTCGAAGGTCAGGACGCCGGGTGGGCGCGGGACGGCGTACCCGTTGGCTAGCGGCACGCGGCGCACGTGCCGGCGGAGCGCCGCACCGATGGGGTCCGACAGGCTCGCCACCAGCCGGATCTCCCGCCGGGTGAAGGGCTCCCGCCCGTGGCATCGCCACAGTGTGATCGAGCCCCAGGGCGCGTCACCCGCCCGGAGCACGGCGCGAAGCTCGTCCTCGAACCCGAGCGGTCGCAGGAAGTCCCGGTAGCGCGGGCTGCGCGTCGGGTCGCCGGCCGCGGCGTGCAACCCGCCGGCCGGTACCCGCGCCCGGGCCAGCTCGCGGAAGAGGTTGACGTCGGGGACCAGGAACTCCCGCCGCCAGTGCTCCGCACAGCGGTCCGGTCCGAGCCCGTCGACGCCGTCGGCCCGGACCGGTGCCGTCGGCAGGCCCGTCACCGGGTCGGTGGTCAGCCACGCCGCCGCATCGAACTGGACCAGCCGGCGCAGCCGGCGCGACGCCTCGGCGAAGACGTCAGCCGCACCGCCGAGCCGGGACACCAGACGGATGAGGTCGGCCCGGGCACGGGTGACCGCGCCGGCAGCAGCGTTCACGGCGACCGAGTCTAGCTCCGGGTGGTCCGAGCTCCCCGCGGCGTGGTCGCCGCGGAACCCCCCACCTGAGGGGTTCCATCGACCGGCCGCACGGGAAAGTCTCGGTTCCCGGGCACGGTGCCGCAGCAGGGTTGGAGGAATCATGACGAGTCTGGAACACAGCCGGGCGATCGTGCTCGGTCCCGGAGAGGGCCACCGCATCCCGGGTCCGGAGGGGTTGACCGTCAAGGCGACCGGCCAGGCCACGAACGGCTCGATCGGGTTCCTCGAGGCCACGTCGGTGCCGGGGTTCGGCGCGCCCCGTCACGTCCACTACGACTGCGACGAGGTCTTCTACGTCCTCGGCGGCGAGTTCGAGTTCCTCCTCGGCGAACAGGTCGTGGCGGGCCGCCCGGGAAGCTTCGTGTTCGTTCCACGGGGGACCGTGCACGCGCCGCGGGTCGTCGGTCCGGCACCCGGCAAGGTCCTCATCGCCTTCGTCCCCGGTGGCCAGGAAGCGGCGTTCCACGAGTTCGCCGAGCTGGCCGGGTCGCTGGGTGAGCATCCCGACCCGATGGACGAACGCCTGCGGGCGATCGCCGCGAAGTACCGCTCCGAGATCGTCGGGCCACCCTTGTGACGCGGGAGACGGGGGGGCACGTGACGACGCGGCGCGGGCGACCGCGGTCGGTCGCGGTCAGGTGGCCACGCGCTCGCCGTGGACCCGTGCGAGCGCCTGGGTGAAGACCTCGGCCGGCTGGGCGCCGGAGACGCCGTAGCGTCCGTCCAGGACGAAGAACGGCACGGCGTGGATGCCGTACCGGGCGGCCTGTTCCTGGTCGGCGCGTACGGCGTCGGCGTACCTGTCCTCGCGCAGCGCGCGCCACGCGTCGTCCCGGTCGAGGCCCGCCTCGGCGGCCAGGTCGGCGAGGTCGTCGTCGCGGCCGACGTGGCGACCTTCGACGAAGTACGCGCGCATCAGGCGTTCCTTGACCTCCAGCTGCCGACCGTGGGCCCTGGCGTGGTGGAGGAGCTGGTGGGCCTTGCCGGTGTTGGTGTGCCGGATCGCGTCGTAGTCGTAGGCCAGCCCGACCTCCGCGGCCACCTTGACCACGTGGTCGATCATCTGGCGGGCCCGGGCGGCCGAGATGCCCTTGCGGCCGACCAGGTAGTCGAGCGCGCTGCCGTCGAAGTCGACCGGCGTGTCCGGGTCCAGCTGGAAGCTGTGGTACTCCAGCCGTACCCGCACATCGGGGTGGCGCTCGGTGAACGCGGCCGCACCGGCCTCGAACCGGCGCTTGCCGATGTAGCACCAGGGGCAGACCACGTCCGACCACACGTCGACCTGGATCACCTCGGCCACGGGCTTCTCCCTGATCCGTCAACTTCTGTCGCCACAAGGATAGTCCGTGGCCGGCGGGACCGGGGCCGGAGCCGGGCGGCGTTGCCCGGGCGGCGTTCGCGACCGGCCCGCGGCGTTGCGAACCTGCCCGCGGCGTTGCGACCGGTGCGGGGCGTTGCGACCGGCGCGGGGCGTTGCGGCCACCCCTTAGCATGCGCTACCGAGCTCGACGGGGGAGGTATTGTGCGGATCCTGGCAGCGGTGGGGAGCGTCGTCATCGGGGTGGTCCTGGCCGGATGTGGCGGCGACGGGCCGCAGGACGGGTCACAGGGCACACCGACGCCGCCACCCGGGACCGGCGCCCCCGCCGATCCCGGTGCCCGCCTGCAGGCCAGTACGGTCCTCGTGGAGGTCGCGGCGTCCGGCCGGGAGGCCGTGGCCGCCCAGGTCGGGGTCGTGGTCAGCCCGGACGGGCACGTCGTCACCGTCGGATCCGTGATCGCCGCCCGCGGTGGCGCTCCGGAAGCGACGGTCACGGCCGGCGACGGGCGGCCCCGCCCCGCCGAGGTCCTCGGAACCGACCCCCGGACCAGCCTGGCGGTGCTGCGGGTGGCCGAGGCGGACGGACTGGTACCGGCGGTGTTCGCCGACGCTGCCGCGCTCGCGGCCGGCGACCGGGTGCTCGTCGTGGGTGGGCCGCAGGATCCGGGCGGGATACGGGACGCCCGCGTACGGGACCCGAGCGTGGTGGCCGGTGCGGTCAGCACGGTGGAGGTGGACACCGCGGCGCCCGGCGGTGGGGTGGTGGGCACTCCGGAGGGCGAGCTGCTCGGGTTCCTGGTCACCTCTGTGGACACCGACGGCGTCAAGGCGGCCCACGCCGTACCGGCCGACCTGATCCGCCGCGTCGCCGACCAGATCATCGCGGGCGGGCCGGTCACCCATCCGTACCTCGGGGTCGCCCTGGACGCGGCGCCGGACGGCGGCGCGGCGGTGCGACAGGTGGCCGACGGCAGCCCCGCCGCGGACGCCGGCCTGCGGCCCGGCGACGTGCTGGTCCGCGTGGGCGGCGTGGAGATCGACGACCCGGATGCGGTGGTCGCCCGGGTCCAGGCCGCCTCGCCCGGTGAGCGGCTGGCGGTGGCGTACCTGCGGGACGGCACCGAGCAGGAGGTGACCGTCACGCTCGCGGCGCTCCCACCCGGCGGCGCCTGAAGCCCGTGCCGGCGCGCCCGCCATGAGATGGCACGCTGAATGTCAGTCCGGCACTCTTGGCGAGCAAGCGCTCCTCCACCGTCATCGGTCGGGGCGCAGATGCCGGCGCCGTGCCGCTTCGCCGGGCGCAGCACCTGTTCGACATCGGTACCTCGCGATGGTGCCGGCGTTCACGGTCGCGGTACAGATCAACCGCCTGTTCAGTACCGCCGCGTTCGGCCTGATGGCCCTGCGGCTGTCACTCGTCGGCTACTCGCGGATGCTCTGGCTGATCGACTACGCGGAAGCCAGGCGACACCAGCGCAACGGCAACGGACAGAAGGCCGGCGAGGCGGGCGTCATCCGTACGTACGCCGCCACCTGGTCACCGAACACGGCGCCGACCGGCGGCGGGTGGCGTTCCTGGGCTGCTCGCGCCTCGGGCGGCCCGGGTCCACCTGAGCGCTGCACACGAACCCGTCCGGTCAGCCGCCGCGGGCTACCAGGCGGTCGGCGGCCTACCGGGGGTCGTAGGTCTGGCAGTCCGCGATGTCCTGTCCGGTGGCCACCCGGATGGCGGGCGCACGGCACTCCAGGGCGAGGTTGTGCCGGCAGTCGACCCGCTGGCAGGCGCCGACCCGGCCGAGCCCGTCGGTCACACCTCCCTTGGTGGGGGTGTCGATGAAGGTCGCGCACTGCGCGGACTCTCCACCGATCGTGATCGCCGCGGCCCGGCAGCCGTTGTGGTTGTAGCCGCACCGGGTCACCGTGCACTCGACCACCTGCGGCATCTCCAGCAGCTCGGTCATCGGTCGCCGCCCTCCTGTCCGGCTGTGGTCGTGGCTATCTCTACCCGTGCGACTGCGCCGGAAACCTGGCAGGGTCGCGCCGGATCAGCGCGACCCGTCGTCGCCGGGGGGCCGGACCTGGGACGGGGTGAGCCGCAGCGCGACCAGCGGGTAGACGAGCACCGAGATCATCGCCGCGGCCACGAGCGCGTCCGCGCTCGCCTCGTCCAGCCAGCCGTTGTCCAGAGCGCCCCGGCTGATGACCACGACGAGGGGAAGCGTGGTCGACGCGTACAGGCTCAGGACGCGCAGCTGCCGGGGCGGCAACATGCCACGGAACGTCAGCCCTACCGGTACCGCGCGCACCACCAGCAACGCCAGGACCGCCAGTACCATCAGCGCGATCGCGGTGGCGCTGCCCACCAGCGCACTGACGTTGATGCGCATCCCGGTGGCGACGAAGAAGAACGGGATGAGGAACCCGAAGCCGATACCCTCCAGCTTGGACTCGATGACCTCGGCCTCACGGTCGGAGATGCTGGTGAGCACCTGCCGGATCACCATGCCGGCCGCGAAGGCGCCCAGGACGATGTCGAGGTGAAGGTCCAGCGCCAGCCACACCATGCCCACCAGGACCAGCAGGGTCAGCCGTACCGCGAACTGCGCGCTGGTGCCCAGCGTGGCGCCCAGCAACCGGGGTACCGGCGCCGGTGGTCGGCGGGTGGCCAGCGCGACGGCGCCGGCGGCGACCACCGTGAAGCAGAGCAGGAGCAGCGTGGCGTGCCCCGGACGGCCCCCGCTGAACAGCAGGGTGACGGCGACGATCGGTACGAACTCGCCCACCGCGCCGACCGCAACGACGCTCGTGCCCAGCGGTGTGTCGAGCTGGCCAGCGTCCCGTAACAGCGGCAGGAGCATGCCCAGTGCCGTGGTCGCCAGCAGCAGCCCGAGCGCCAGCGCGGTGGCGGCGCCACCGCCGATCAACACGGCCAGCAGGGCGCCGACGGCCACCCCGGCCAGCAGCGAGAGCAGCCACGACAGCAGCGCCCGGCTCACCGGCGGGCCGCGCAGCCCGGCCAGGTCCAGCTCGTAGCCGGCCAGGAAGAACAGCATCGCCAGCCCGAAGTTGGCCAGCCCGTGGACGGTGCCGTCGATGTGCACCAGGCCGAGCACGCCCGGTCCGACCAGGATCCCGGAGCCGATCTCCAGGACCGCGGTCGGGAAGATCATCCAACGGCCCAGCTGGTCGGCCGCCAGCGGCGCGAGAACGGCCAGCAGGGAGATCATCAACACGTTCGTGAGCACGCCGCCGTCCACGGCAGTCTGGTTCCCCCTGGCCGCCGTTTCAGTGGCGGTGCCGCCGCCGGCGCCGGAGCGCCGTTGTTGGTGCCCGCGGTGGGTCGAGCGCCTCAGCGGGTGGTGGCGTCGAGCTCGCCGAGCCGGTGCCTCACCAGTGCCCGCACCCGCGCAGGTGAGGGCGCGCAAGCCCGGTCGGTGCCGGGAGGGGTACGCGGGCGGGTGCCGACTCGCCGCCGGCGTCGGACGCACCGTGGTCACCCGGGTGGGTTCTCCAGCACGCCGGAGTCCAGCAGGGCACCCGTGATCAGGGCCCCCAGGGCGTTGAGGCTCAGTAGGACGCCCAGCGCGCCCACGATCCACCCCAGCATCTTGCCGCTGTTGCGGGTCAACCAGCCGTTGAGCCGGTGCAGCTTGGGATCGATCCACTCGTGGGCGAGCATGCGCCCGGCCGCGAGCACCAGTGCGGGCAGGCACATCACGACGCAGTACGCGGCCAGCACGGCGGTGGTGGCGACCCACCCGACGTCGGCGGCGACCAGCACCCCGACGGCGCCGAGGTAGGGGAGCATCGTGGCCACCTCCACCAGGCCGGCCAGCAGCGCCAGTCCCATCAGGCCGCGGTACCCCCCAGTGCCCGAGATCGACCGTTCCCGCCACCGCTGGATCCGGCCGGGGCGTCCGGCGGCCCGGTTGGCGCGCGCCTCCAGCCGGTAGCTCCACCCGAACAGGGCCACGCCGACGGCCAGCTGCCCGATCCGTAGCGGCTGCTTCGGGACGTCGGCCAGCGCGTCCCCGACGGCGTCCACCACGGCCCCGGCCGTGGCGACGAGCAGGATCCCCACTCCGAAGTAGAAGCCGGCGATCGTACCCAGGTAGATGAGCAGGCGACCGGCGCGCAGCCGCCCGTGTTGCAGCATCAGCCAGATCGGGACCAGGAGGGTGCCGAAGCTGGTGCTGTCGATCAGGGCGAGTCCGGCCAGCAGGAGCGCCACGGCGAGAGTCATCAGGCTCCTCCCCGCCTATGCGACCTCGGCCCGGACGACCCGCAGCACGCCCACCGCCAGCGGCACGACCACCCACGCCGCGGTGGTCGTGCCCAGCTGGGCCCACTGCTGCCCGGTCAACGTCGCTCCCTGCACGATCGGCGCCATGGTGAGGGTGAAGTCGAGCCACCGCGCGGCGGTCTCCAGCCAGGCGACCATCCCGCCGAGCACGCTCCACACGGTCGGCAGTGCGAAGTAGGCCACGATGGCCAGCGGCGTGTTGAGCAGCATCATGCCGAACGCGATCCCCATGGCGACGTTGACGATCTGCATGACCGCCGCCGACCCCAGCACCGCCCCGCGGAGCTCCCACCCGCCAGCTCCGTCGGGGCCGGTGGCGATGGCGGTGAGGTTGGCCACCGCGGCCACCAGCGCGCTGGCGCCCAGGGACAGGATCGCCACGGCCACGCCGGCGGCGAGCTTGGCGACGACCACCCGTCGCCGGACCGGTACGAGCGCGAACGTCGCCATCGCGGTGCGCTGCGACCACTCGCCGGTCACGGCGAGGATCCCCAGCACCGGCAGCAGGATCCCGATCGGCAGCAGCGTGCCGAGGAAGAACAGCTCGAACCGGTGTGCCGCCGCGTCGACGGCCAGCAGCTGCACCACCGCCACCACGGCACAGGCGAGCACGATGGCCGCCAGCAGCCACGCTCCCGACCGGGTGTCGACCAGCTTGCGCAGCTCGACCGCGGTCAGACGGGCCACGGAGGGCCGGCCGGGGTGCGGGTGCGCCCCGGGTCCCGCCCCGGATCCCGCTCCGGATCCCGCTCCGGATCCGGTGAGCGGTGACGCGGCGGGGGTCATTGGTCGCTCCCTTCCTGAGCGAGTGCGCTCGTCATGCTGAGGAACAGCTGCTCCAGCCCGCCGTCGGCCGGGCGCAGCTCGGTGAGCACCACCCCGCACGCAGCCGCGACCTCCCCGACCCGGTCGACGGCCGCCCGCACGAGCAGCGCCCCGTCGGAGCTGGTGGCGACGGGCAGGCCGGCGGCCTGGAGGCCGGCGCGCAGGGCCTGTGGGTCGCGGGCACGCACCCGGACCCCGGCACCGGCGAGCAGCTCCTCCTTGCCGCCGTCGGCGACGATGCGGCCCTTGTTGACCACCACCAGGCGGTCGGCCACCGCCTCCACCTCCCGCAGCAGGTGCGAGGAGAGCAGCACGGTGCCGCCGCGGTCGGCGAACTGCCGCAGCAGGGTCCGCAACCAGTAGATGCCCTCCGGGTCCAGACCGTTGGCCGGCTCGTCCAGGACGAGCACGCGCGGGTCGCCCAGCAGCGCGTGGGCGATGCCGAGCCGCTGCCGCATGCCCAGCGAGTAGCCACCGACCCGCCGGTCCGCCGCGTCCGTGAGGCCGACGAGCGCGAGCAGCTCGTCAACGCGCGTACGGGCGACGCCCAGGATCGCGGCCGACAGCCGCAGCGTCTCCCGCCCGGTACGGCCGCGGTGCTGGGCAGAGGCGTCGAGCAGCACCCCGACCTCGCGGCCGGGGTTGGCCAGGTCGGGGTAGGCGACGCCGTCGATGGTGGCCCTCCCGGCGTGCGGGCGGGTGAGGCCGCACAGCATCCGCAGCGTGGTCGACTTGCCGGCGCCGTTGGGCCCGAGGAAGCCGGTGACGGTGCCGGGCTGGCACGTGAACGAGACCCGGTCGACGACCGTACGGCCGCCGTACCGCTTGGTCAGGTCCTGCACCACGATCATGTGATCGAGCCTGCCGCCCGCGCCCGTCCGCCGCCTCGGCCACCGGTCGACATCACGTGAACCTTGGGTTACCGCCGCGGTAGACCTTGGTCGGTATGAGGCGGCCAGGCCCGCCCGTACCATTGCGATCATGAGTGGCGAGACGCCGCGGGTCCCGAACATCGGATCCGCGCGTCGCGACCCGCGGGACTGGCTGGTCGACGCGGCGGCGTTCCTGCTCGCCGTCGCGTGGGTGGCGCTCGTGGCGGCGCTGTGGTGGACTCTCCACCGCCTGGGCGAGGTGCCGGTGCCGCAGGCCCTCCTGGTCGCGGACGTGGCCGCGGGTGCGGTGGCGGCCGGGGCGGTGTGGCTGCGCCGGCGCTGGCCGGTGGGGCTGGCGGTGGCGGTGTTGCCGACCGGCCTGTTCTCCATGGCCACCGGGATGGCGGCGGTCATCGCGCTGTTCAGCGTCGCCGTGCGCCGCCGGCCGGCGGTCACCCTGCTGCTCGGCGGGCTGTACGCGGCGACGACGCCACCGTACTTCGCCTACCAGATCAATCCGCTCCAGCCGCGGGCGCCCTACTGGTGGAACATCGTGTGGGGCATCGTGATCACCGCCCTGGTCGTCGGGTGGGGCCTGTTCGCGCGGGCGCGGGTGCAGCTGCTGCAGTCGTTGCACGAGCGTGCGGTACGTGCCGAAGCCGAACAGCAGCTACGGGCGGAGCAGGCGCGGCACCTGGAGCGGCAGCGGATCGCCCGGGAGATGCACGACGTGCTGGCCCACCGGATCTCCCTGGTGAGCATGCACGCCGGCGGGCTGGAGTTCCGCCCCGACGCGTCGCCGGAGGAGGTTGCCCAGGCGGCGGCGGTGATCCGCCGCAGCGCGCACGAGGCGCTGGAGGACCTGCGCGAGGTGATCGGGGTGCTGCGCGCCGGCACCTCCGGCGGTGAGACCAGGCCGCAACCCACCCTGTCGGACCTGCCGGAGCTGCTGGCCGAGTCGCAGCGGGCCGGGACGCGGGTACGCGTCGACAACCGGCTCGGCGACCTGAGCGCCGTTCCCGCGCACCTGGGCCGGACCGCGTACCGGATCGTGCAGGAAGGGCTCACGAACGCCCGCAAGCACGCCGCCGGTACGGTGGTCGACCTTGCGCTGTCGGGCACGGCGGCGGACGGGGTCACCATCGAGGTGCGCAACCCGGCGCCGGTGGGCCGTACGCCGACGATCCCGGGCAGCGGGACCGGGCTGGTCGGGCTGGCCGAACGGGCGACGCTGGCCGGTGGACGCCTGGAGCACGGGCCGACACCGGACGGGGGGTACCGGCTGCGGGCGTGGCTACCCTGGCCAGCATGACGACGGCCGAGCCGGCGGCGCCGATCCGGGTGCTGATCGTCGACGACGACGCCCTCGTGCGGGCGGGGCTGTCGTTCATCCTCCGCGGCGTGGACGACATCGAGATCGTCGGCGAGGTCGCCGACGGCGATCAGGTGGCCGCGGCGGTGGCGGAGTACCGCCCGGACGTGATCCTGATGGACATCCGGATGCCCCGCCTGGACGGCCTGGCCGCCACCGAGCTGCTGCGGCGCCGCGGCGACCCCGCCCAGGTGATCGTGCTCACGACGTTCGACGTCGACGAGTACGTGCTGCGGGCGCTGCGCGCCGGGGCCAGCGGCTTCCTGCTCAAGGACACGCCGCCGCCGCAGATCGTCGAGGCGATCCGGCTCGTGGCCGCCGGTGAGGCGATGCTGTCGCCCGCGGTCACCCGGCGGCTCATCGCCCACGTCGCCGCCTCGGCCGGCGAGACCGACGCCCGGCGGCGGCAGGCCCGCGAGAAGCTCGACCGGCTGAGTGAGCGGGAGCGGGAGGTGGCGATCGCGATCGGGCAGGGGAAGTCCAACGCGCAGATCGGCGCCGAGCTGTTCATGAGCGTGGCCACGGTCAAGGCCCACGTGACCCGACTGCTGTCCAAGCTGGAGCTGTCGAACCGGGTGCAGGTCGCGCTGCTGGCCCACGACGCCGGACTGACCGACTAGCTGCCGTCCCGGCGAGGGGCGCGGAACGGGCGCGGCCGGTTCGCCGACCCGTGCACGTCGCCGTGGTGGCCGGCGGCCGCCGCGGGCAACCCCTGTGCGCCCCGGGGCCACTGTCGGGGACGGACGACGTCCCCGCCCGGTCGGGGTCCACGGACCGCCCACCGTGCACATCTGGCCTGATCCGTCCCGCTCGGTGTCTTGCTGTCTGTCCTCGGTGCCCATAGATTCAGGAGAATCGGCAAGATCCGGTGGGTGCGTCCGCGCCGGGCGGAATGAAAGGACGAGCCAGTGCTCAGCCGTTGTCACCGACTGTCCCGAGCGGTCCCGGTCGCCGTCGCCGTGGCGATCGTGACCGTCCAACCGCAGCCGGCGCTCGCGCAGCAGCCGGAGGCGGTCACCGTACCTCCGCACGCCACCGTCCGTGCGGACTCCCCGCCCCGCAGCGGGTTGTGGCTGGTCCAGCTGGAGGAGCCGTCGCTGGCCACCTACCGGGGTGGGCGGCCCGGCCTGGCCGCCACCAGCCCGTTGGTCACCGGAGCGCGGACCCTGGACGTCACCTCCCCACGCAGCCGTGCCTACCTCGGACACCTCGCGGACCGCCAGGCCGAGGTGACCGCCCGCATGGAGCGGGTGCTCGGCCGTACGCCGCAGGTGGTGTACGCCTACCGCAACGTCGTCAACGCGCTGGCGGTGCGGGTGGACGCCGAGGAGGCGGCACGACTAGCCGAGCTGCCCGGGGTCGCGTCGGTGACCCCCGACGAGGAGCTCCGGCTCGACACCGACGTCAGCCACGACCTGATCGGTTCGGCAGCGGTGTGGGACGGTGACACCGGACCCGGGCTCGCCACCCGCGGCGAGGGGGTCATCGTCGGCCTGCTCGACACCGGCGTCAACCCCGACCACCCGTCGTTCGCTGCCGTCGACGGGGACGGCTACCGGCACACCAACCCGTTCGGGCCCGGCACCTACGTCGGCGTGTGCGACCCGGCGCATCCGCAGCACGAGGACATCTGCAACGACAAGCTCATCGGCGCCTGGAACTTCGCCCTGTTCTCCTCCAGCGCCGTGGACGACAACGGCCACGGAAGCCACGTGGCATCGACCATGGCGGGCAACCGGCACGAGGCCGTGTTCACGGTCGGGAACGACCAGTACACCCGCACCATCCAGGGCGTGGCGCCGCGTGCCAACATCATCTCGTACCGGGTGTGCGACCCGAGCTGCTTCACCAGCGCCACGGTGGCGGCGGTGGAGCAGGCCATCACCGACGGCGTGGACGTGCTCAACTTCTCGATCTCCGGCCCGGACAACCCGTGGGGCAACATCGTCGACCAGGCGTTCCTGGAGGCGTTCGCGGCCGGCGTGTTCATCGCCGCCTCCGCCGGCAACGACGGCCCGGGGGCCGGCACGGTGGCCAAGACCGCGCCGTGGAACGCCGCGGTCGCCGCCACCAACACCGTCCGGCTGATCGCGCAGCGCCTGGACGTGGTGGACCCCGCGGCGCCGCCGGAGCTCATCGGGCTGGCCGCGGTGCCCGGGGAGGGCCCGCAGGTCCAGACGGCCGTCGAGGCCCCTGTGCGCTACGCCGGTGCGGTCGATGACGGCAACGACAACGGCTGCGCCCCCTTCCCCGGGGGTGTCTTCGAGGGCGCGGTCGCACTCGTCCGGCGTGGAGACTGCAACTTCTCCGTCAAGGTGGACAACGCCGCGGCCGCCGGCGCCATCGCCACGGTGGTGTTCAACCAGTTCGCCGGTCCGGCGTTCGTCATGGGCGGCCTGGAGGCCACCACGATCCCCGCGCTCATGGTGACCCGGGACGACGGGGAGCGGCTGGCCGCCTTCCTGGCCACCCACCCGGACGCGGTGGTGCGCATCGACACCGAGACGGTGGTGGTCGGCGACGAGGAGTGGGCCAGCGTGGTGGCCGACTTCAGCTCCCGCGGCCCCAGCCGGTTCGACCTGCTCGCACCGACGTTCGCCGCGCCCGGCCGGGGAATCCTGGCCGCCGGCGCCGCGGTCGGCGACGACCCGCTGCAGTACCGGTTCATGCAGGGCACGTCGATGGCCTCGCCCCACGGTGCCGGGGCGGGCGCTCTGCTGAAGGCGCTGCACCCGGACTGGTCGCCGGCGCAGATCCGGTCGGCGCTGGCGACCACCGCCGACCGGACCGGGCTGGTGAAGGAGGACGGCGTCACCCCGGCCGACCCGTTCGACGTCGGGTCCGGCCTGCTGGACCTGTCCCGGGCCGCGGCGGTCGGCGTGGTGCTCGATGAGACGTACGACAACTTCGTGCAGGCCGACCCGGCGACCGGCGGGGACCCGAAGGCCCTCAACCTGCCGGCGATGGTGGACCACAACTGTGACCAGGTGTGCTCCTTCACCCGGCGGCTGACGAGCGTCGCGGACGTGACCGCCACCTACACCGCCACCACCGAGGCTCCCGAGGGGATGGTGGTCACGGTGACGCCGGCCGAGTTCACCCTGGCCCCCGGCGCCACCCAGGAGCTGACCGTCACCGTGGACGTGAGCGACCTGGTCGGTGGCGACTGGGTGTTCGCCGGCGTCGACCTGGTGACCGACGCGGCCCACGCCTCCGGTACGCCGGTCGCCGGGGTGCACCTGCCGGTCGCGGTGATCCCCGCGGAGCCGGTGCTGACCGTGGAGCCGGAGGAGCTGTCCAGCGTGCAGGATGTGGCGCAGACGGTGACCCAGGAGGTGACCATCGGCAACGCCGGTGGCGCGCAGATGCAGTGGCAGCTGGTGACCGACGCCGACGGCTGCGACGCGCCCGACCACACCTCCTGGGTGGACGTGGCGCCGCGGTCCGGCAGCCTCGCCCCGGGCGACGAGCAGGCGCTGGCGGTGACGTTCGACTCCACCGGCATGGTCGGCGGCGTGTACACCGCCACCCTGTGCGTGGGCAGCAACGACCCGCACCGCCCGCTGGCAACCGTGGCGCTGACCCTGGAGGTGGTCGAGATTCCGGTCGTGGCGGTGGACCCCGGCGCGCTGGCGGTCACCCAGCCGGCCGGCACCACCACGTCCCACAGCCTCAGCATCGCCAACACCGGCCACGGGGTGCTCACCTGGAGCCTGGCCGAGGAGGACGCCGGCCCGTCGGAGGAACGGGTGCAGCTGCTGCGCGACGGCGTCCTGCTGGTGCCGAACTCCGCCACCGCCAACCGGGGCGTGATGGCCTTCGACCCGCACACCGGCGACCTGATCGACCCCGAGTTCATCCCCCACTTCCCGTTCGACCCGAGCACCACCCTCTACACCCCGAAGCACCTGCTGGTGAAGCCGGACGGCAGTGGCTTCCTCATGACCGACCAGGTGCGCTGGGTGATCACCGAGTACGACCTGGAGGGCAACTTCCGGAAGGTCTTCGCACCGGTGAGCGGCGAGCGGCAACCGGAGCTGATGGGCAACCTGCGCGGCATGGCCTGGTCCCCGTGGGGAACGCTGCTGGTGACGGTCGCCTCCGGTGACAACGCGAACTCGATCGTGGAGCTCGACGCGGACGGCAACTTCCTCGGCACCTTCATCGAACCGGGCTTCGGCGGGCTCAACTCACCGTGGTACCTGCTGTTCCGCGAGCAGGACCTGTTGGTGTCGGCCAGCGGCAGCTCGGGCATCCACCGCTACTCCCACGACGGCACGCAGTACCTGGGCCGTTTCGCCGACCTCAACTGGCCGGCGCAGATGGTCGAGCTCGACAACGGCAACATCCTGACGGTCAACTGGAGCGGCACCGGCGGCGCGGGGGTGCGGGAGTTCGACGCCGACGGCAACCTGGTCGGCTCGTACGTCGCGGCCGGTTCGTCGTACGCGGGGGTCTGGGAGCTTGGCAACGGCAACATCCTGACCACCACCTCCACGGGGGTGTACGAGATCGACCGGGCCGGCGAGGTGATGAACACCAAGTTCGACGGCGGCCGGGCGCGTTACGTCACTCCGGTCCGGATGCCGGACCTGCTGCCGTGCGCGACCCCCGACGAGGTGCCGTGGCTGTCGGTGTCGCAGGAGGCCGGGCACACGGTGGCCGGGCAGCGGAGCGAGGTGACCGTGCTGTTGGACAGCACCGGCCTAGCGGCCGGCACCCATGAGGCCCAACTGTGCGTCACCTCGGACGACCCGGACACCCCGCTGGTGCCGGTGCGGGTGACGCTGACCGTGACCGGACCGGCCTGCGACCGGACCGTCACCGGTACGCACGCCGGGGCGCTGCGGGTCGACACCGGGCTGACCTGTCTGGCGGCCGGTGCCCGGGTCACCGGCGCGGTCGTGGTGGGCGCGGGAGGAGGGCTGTTCGCCAGCGACGCCACGGTGAACGGTCCGGTCACCGCCAGCGGCGCCGCCACGGTGGAGATCTACGACTCGACGGTACGCGGTGGAGTGTCAGTGCGCGGCGGCACCGACAGCGCGGTGCTGTCCGGCAACGACATCACCGGTGTGGTGTGGTTGAGCGGGAACAACACGGGTGACACACCGATCGTGGTCGCCGGGAACACGATCACCGGGCGGCTGGCCTGCGACGGCAACGAGCCGCCACCGGTCAACGACGGCCGCCCGAACGAGGTCACCGGCCCGCGGACCGGCCAGTGCGCCGACCTGTGACCGGCCGTGCCGGCGGGCCTCCGCGGAGGCCCGCCGGCACGGAGAGCCCGTCGCCTGTCGCCTCCACCGCCGGCCGGGGCGGTGTCACTCGCGCTCGACCCTCCGTAGGCCGTGAGTCGGGGTCCACCACTCGATGACGAGCTTGGTGGCCCGGTCGTCGAGGTGCGTGTGCACGACCTCGGTGATGTCGGCGCGGAACTCGTCGGATCGTGCGGTGTCGGTGCGTGGCCCGATCAAGATCGCCCGACCGGAGATCTTCGCCTCACCCGGCCACTGCGCCTCGGCACCCTCGGTCGGGTCGATGGTGGCGCTGTGCAGCGCGAACCGCGGGTCGCGAAGCAGGTCGACACTCTTGCGCGAGCCCGGCATGGACCCGAAGACGAGCTCGCCGCCCTTGAAGGTCGCCTCGATCCCGGAGATCCGGGGCGAGCCATCGGCGCGCAGGGTGGCGATGGTCTTGTGCTTCCGGGCGTCGAAGAGCTCCCGCACCCGCCGTGCGAACCGCGGCTCCGCCTGCTCGATGTCACGCCACGCTGCCATTGGCACCATGGTCGCACACGCGGGACACGTGCGCGGCGGCAGCGAGGTCACCGCTCGGCCCGCTCCCGGTACGGATGTGGCGGCCGGGCGCGGTCGGGGCACGCCGGATACCGGCCGGCGATAGGCTGGGCCGGCCTTCGCGGGAGAGGAGCTGACGGCGGGATGCCGAGCCCGGGGGAGCTGTTTGCCGGCCGCTTCCGGTTGCACGGCCTGGTCGGTAGCGGTGGCATGGGTGAGGTCTGGCGCGCCACCGACGAGGCGCTCGGGCGGATCGTGGCGGTGAAGGTGCTGCGTCCGGAGCTGCTGGCTGAACCCGGGTTCGCCGACCGGTTCCGGATCGAGGCCCGGACGCTGGCGACCATCCGGCACCCCGGAGTGGTGACCGTCCACGACTACCAGCACGGTGACGCCGGCACCTTCCTGGTCATGGAGTACATCGACGGGGAGTCTCTGGCGGCGGTGCTGCGTCGCGTGGGACGTCTCGACCCCGCGGCCGCGATGGTGCTGGTCGCGCAGGTCGCGGAGGCACTGCAGGCCGCCCACGACCGGGGAGTGGTCCATCGTGACGTCAAGCCGGCCAACCTCCTGGTGGGCAGCGACGGCGCCCCGGTCCTGACCGACTTCGGGATCGCGCGCGCGGTCGACGCGACGGCGCTGACGGTGCCCGGCACGGTGGTCGGCACACCCGCCTACCTCGCGCCCGAACAGGTGCTGGGGTATCCCGCCACGCCACTGTCCGACATCTACTCGCTCGGGGTGGTCGGCTACGAGTGCCTGACGGGTAGGCGCCCGTTCGGCGGTGAAGACTCGTACGACGTCGCGAGGAGACGCGTGCACGAACCGCCGCCGCCGCTGCCCGACGACATACCGCGCGTCGTGGCCGCGGTGATCGAGGGTGCCCTGGCCGGGGAGCCCGGCGAGCGGTGGCGGTCGGCGGCAGACCTGGCCGCGCGGGCGAGGGACGCGGCCACGCGCGTCGGCGCCGACGACCAGGCGACCCTCCTCAGGTACCTGCCCGGCCGGGCCGCGCTGCCGGCACCACCGGCACCGCCGGAACCGTCGGTGCCCGCGTCGCTGCCGCCAACCCGGATCGACTCCAAGGTGGGGGTGGAGGCGGTGCAGGACGAGCCCGGGCCGGTGTCCCCCTCTCCCGCTCCGCCGGTCCCACGGCCGCAGCCGGTCCCGCAGCGGCAACCCGTCCCGCAGCGGCAACCCGTCCCAGAGCCGCAGCCGGCCCCACCGCCGCGGCCGATCGGGCGGTGGGAGTGGGTCGCCCCGCCCCGTCCGGCGACCGTGACGGTGGCGGCGGTGTTGTTCCTGGCGACCGCGGTGAGCATGCTGGGGCTCGCGGGCGTGACCCTGGCGGTGATCGAAGGCGCTGTCGCGGTCCTGCGGGACGTGGCCGGTCAGGAGTGGGCCGATGCGGTGGGACTGGGCGGGACGGTCGGGTCGCTCTACCTGGGGCTGGCCGGGTTCGGCTACCTGGTGGTGGCGGCGAACACGGTCAGGGGACGTCGGAGTGTCCGCGGGTGGGCGACCGCCCTCGCCGTGCCCTTGCTGTGCTGCTACCTGCCCCTGTGGTGTTCCCTCGCCGGCAGCGACGAGCAGGACGGGGCCCAGGCTGTGACCGACCAGCTGGCCGCCGCGCTGCCGAGCTGGTACGTGCCGTTGATCGGGGTGTGGGTCGTCGGCGGCGCCCTGTGCCTCCTGGTGGCCCTCCAGCTGATCTCGCTGCGGTCGGCGAAGCAGTACTTCGGCCGGGAGCCGGTGTGGGTCTACTACTACCCGTACCAGCCACCCGGCTGAGCCGGATCCCGAGTCCGGCCGGTTGCTCGGGCGGTCGTCCGCGGTCAGGAGTCGGCGGGTTGCTGGTTGGTGTGGTGGCGTGCGCCGAGTCGGAGTGCGAGGTAGCCGGTGGTGGCGGCGATGAGGCTGCCGAGGAGGATGCCGGTCTTGGCGATGTCGGTGACGTCGCTGTCGCCGAAGGCGAGGTTGGCGACGAACATTGCGACGGTGAATCCGATGCCGCTGGTGATGGCGACTCCGAGCAGGTGGGTGGGGGTCATGCCGGTGGGGTAGCGGGCCAGGCCGAGGCGTACGGTCAGCCAGGCGAAGCCGAAGATGCCGAGGGTCTTGCCGACCACGAGCCCGAGTGCGACGCCGAGGACGACGGGGTTGAGCAGCCACTGTTGGGGTGGGGTGTGGGGCAGGAGGATGCCGGCGTTGGCGAAGGCGAACAGTGGGATGACGCCGAAGCTGATGTAGGGGGCCAGTGTGTTGCGTAGCTGGTGCAGGGGTGGTTGGGTGTGGCGGGTCAGTTTGTGGATGCGGCGCAGTGTGGGGTGGTTGCGTTCGTGCACGTCGTCAGTGGCGGTGGTGGTGTGGTCGCTGCTGCGGTGTGCCAGTTGGTCGATCAGCCGTCGGGCGGCCTGGTGGTACCGGTCGCTGGACAGGGCGGCTGAGGCGGGGGTGATCAGGCCGAAGGTCACGCCGATGATGGTGGGGTGCACTCCGGATTCGTGGAGGGCGTACCATCCCAGCACGCCCAGCGGGATGTACGCCCACACGGTGTGTACGCGGGCGCGTTGCAGTCCCAGCGCGGCCAGTACGGTGCCGGCGGCGGCCAGCAGCCAGGTCAGGGCGATGCCGGTGGTGTAGAACACGGCGATCACCACGATGGCGCCCAGGTCGTCGACGATCGCCAGGGCGAGCAGGAACATCCGCGCCCCGAGCGGGACGCGGTTGCCCAACGCTGCCAGGACCGCTACCGCGAAGGCGATGTCGGTGGCCATCGGGATGCCCCACCCCCGCAGGTGCGGGCCGTCCAGGTTGAGCGCGGTGTAGATCGCCGCGGGTACCACCATGCCACCCAGGGCGGCCACGATCGGTAGGGCGGCCGCGCGCGGGTCCCGCAGCACACCGAACAACAGCTCCCGCTTGATCTCCAAAGACACCAGGAAGAAGAACAGCGTCATCAGCGCGTCGTTGACCAGACCGCGCAGGGTCAGGTCGAGCAGGTGCGCACCGGCCACCTCCACCGACACCTGGCTGTCCCACAGCCGGTGGTACGCACCCCCCAACGGCAGGTTCGCGATCACGAACGCCGCCACCGCCGCCACCAGCACCAGCGCCGCGCTGCTGTTCTCCGGCAACCGCACCCGCCGTACCCGCCGAAGCGGTCCCCACAACCACCAACCACCCACACCGCCACCCCGGCCGGCAACAGCCCCAGGACCGGAAACCGGCCCCGGACGGTGATCAGTCTCCGACGAAGACCGCATCGTCGGCGCTCTCCTCCTCGTGGCCCGGTGGCGCAACACGGTCTGGTGGCCCCGGCCGTGACCGCCGTGGCCCGGGACGGCGATCGGCGTACCCACGCCTCACTCTCGCCCGTGGTGTCATCGACTGTAGCGGGGTCGGGCCGGGGCTCCCCGGTGCAGGTCATCTGGTGCCGCAGGTGGCGGCCGTGCCGAGCGGCCGCGCCCGGTTCCTCGGGGCACGGGCGCCCGGTTCTGACCCCGGCTCGGGAGGTCGTCCGTCAGCGGTCCGGGTCGTACACAGTATGGGGCCGGGCCGGACATGGTCCGACCCGGCCCCTCCCCCCGGTCTCGGGCCGGGCCGGAGGTCGTCCGGCCCGGGCCGGTCCACCCCCTGGCGGTCGGCGACCGTCGGAGTCGTCGCCGGTCGCCGAACGGTGGCGACCGTCAGGAGTTGACCTGCGGGCGGCCCTGCACGGCCAGGGTCACGCCCGCGACCATCACCCACAGGAAGCTGATGATCACGGGGATGGTGGCGTCCGGCAGTACCAGGAAGACGGCCGCCAGCACGGCCGCCGGCCAGCCCAGCCAGCGCGGCAGCGCCCGGTGCCGGATGGATGCGAACGCCACTACCAGGAACCACACGGCCATTCCGACCTTCTGCATGCCCAGCAACCCGCCCCA
>DATGOE010000213.1:0-2927 GCA_035306365.1 Natronosporangium sp.
CGCGGCGACGCGATGCGCCCCGGCGACGTGTACGCGGTCAACGACCCCTACCACGGCGGCACCCACCTGCCCGACATCACCGTGATCACCCCGGTCTACGACGACGCTGGTGAGCGGGTGCTGTTCTACGTCGCCTCCCGCGGCCACCACGCGGAGATCGGCGGCCTGACGCCCGGCTCCATGCCCGCGCACAGCCGGACGGTGCACGAGGAAGGGGTGCTCTTCGACAACTGGCTGCTGGTCTCGGACGGCCGGTTCCGGGAGGCGGAGACCCGGGAGTTGCTCACCGCCGGCCCGTACCCGTCCCGCAACCCGGAGACCAACCTCGCCGACCTGCGCGCCCAGATCGCCGCGAACGAGAAGGGCATCGAAGAGGTACGGCGGATGATCGACCACTTCGGTCTGGACGTGGTGCAGGCGTACATGCGGCACGTACAGGACAACGCCGAAGAGGCGGTACGCCGGGTCATCGACGCGCTCTCCGACGGGTACTACGAGTACGAGATGGACAACGGCGCGGTGATCCGGGTGCGGGTCAGTGTGGACCGCGCCGGCCGGTCGGCCACCATCGACTTCACCGGCACCACCGCCCAGCTCGACAGCAACTTCAACGCGCCCCGGTCGGTAGCCACCGCGGCCGTGCTCTACGTCTTCCGTACCCTGGTCGACGACCAGATCCCGCTCAACGACGGGTGCCTGCGCCCGCTGCGGATCGTGGTGCCGGCCGGCTCCATGCTGGCGCCGGAGTACCCGGCGGCGGTGGTGGCCGGGAACGTGGAGACCTCGCAGGCGGTGACCGGCGCGCTCTACGCCGCGCTGGGGGTGCAGGCCGAGGGCTCGGGCACCATGAACAACGTCACCTTCGGCAACGACACCTACCAGTACTACGAGACGGTCGGCTCCGGCTCCGGCGCCGGTGACGGCTTCCCCGGCGCCGCGGTGGTGCAGACCCACATGACCAACTCCCGGCTCACCGACCCGGAGGTGCTGGAGTGGCGGTTCCCGGTGCTGGTGGAGAGCTTCTCGATCCGGCGCGGCAGCGGCGGGGCGGGGCGCTGGCGCGGCGGGGACGGCGCGGTGCGCCGGCTGCGGTTCCGCGCCCCGATGACCGTCAGCACCCTGTCGGGCCACCGGCGCGTGCCGCCGTACGGCATGGCCGGCGGTGGGCCGGGTGCGCTCGGCCGCAACTACGTCGAGCGGGTCGACGGCACCGTGGTGGAGCTGGCCGGGTCGGACTCGGTGGAGGTGGCCCCGGACGACGTGCTGGTGATCGAGACCCCGGGCGGGGGCGGCTACGGGCCGCCGCGCCCATAGGCGGCGTCAGGCGGCCGGCTCGACGAGTGGCTCCGGTCGCGCGACCTCATAGGTGAGGTTCGCGAACTGACCCGCCTGCTCGACCTTCATCAGCCGGAGCCGGGAGGAGAGCATCCGCCGGGGCAGCAGCGGCGCGCCGCCGCCCAGCGTCACCGGCGCCACCGAGAGGATGATCTCGTCCAGCAGCCCGTGGTCGGCGAACTCGCCGACCAGCTCACCGCCCCCGACCAGCCAGATGTTGCGGTCACCCGCGACCTCAGCCATCGCCTGGTGCACCGGCGCGACGTCGCCCTGGACGAACCTCAGGTTGGCGCCGGGCAGCGGGGTCAGCTCACGGTGGGTGAACACCCAGCACGGCGTGTCGCCGTACCACTCCCGCCACCTCTCCGCCGGCTCGTGCGCGCTCATCCACTCGTACGTGGTGGCGCCCATCGCGAACGCTCCGACCTGGCTGAAGAACTCGGCGACCACGTTGCCGACGGTGTCGTTCTCCGGCACCTGGAACAGCCATTCCAGCGAGTTGTCCGGGTCGGCGATGAACCCGTCGACGCTGGCCGCGGTCAGGTACTGCGTCTTGCCCATCTCCTCATCGTGACAGGCGGGTCCGACACGACTGGGCGTTCTGGCGGCGCCGATGCGCAGATCAGGGGCGGTGATCTGTCGGACGCTGAGCGGCGTCGGGGTGGTTGGCCGGGGTCAGTGCGGTGGTCGGGGGTGGTCACCGCCGTGGATCTGGTCGACCGCGTGGTCCAGCAGCGGCCCGAGCACGGCCAGCCCGTCCCGGGCCCCGCCGCGGGAACCGGGCAGGTTCACGATCAAGGTGCGGCCCGCCACCCCGGCCACGCCCCGGGAGAGCACCGCCGCCGGCACCTTCCCCGCGCCGTAGGCGCGGAGCGCCTCCGGGATGCCGGGTACCTGGTAGTCCAGCACGGCGAGGGTCGCCTCCGGCGTGCGGTCGGTGGGCGAGACACCGGTGCCGCCGCTGGTCAACACCACGGCCACGCCCGCGGCCACCGCCTCCCGCAGGGCCTCGGTCACCGGCTCTCCGTCCGGCACCACCACCGGCGCCTCCACCGTGTACCCCAGCTCCCGCAGCCCGTCGACCAGGATCGGGCCGCTGGTGTCGGCGTACACCCCGGCGGCGGCCCGGTTGGACGCCACGATCACCCGTGCGGTACGCCTGGGTGCGGTCACGGGCGGTCCTCCGGGCGTACCCAGGTGCCGGTCTTGCCGCCCTCTTTGCGCAGCACGCGTACCTGGTCGATGCTGGCGGCCGGGTCGGCGGCCTTGACCATGTCGACCAGGGCGAGGCCGGCGGCGGTGACCGCGGTCAACGCCTCCATCTCCACGCCGGTACGGTCGGCGGTCTTGGTGGTGGCGACGATCTCCACGCCGCGGTCGACCAGCGTCAGGTCCACCGTGACCGAGTGCAGCGCGATCGGGTGGCACAGCGGCACCAGGTCGGGCGTGCGCTTGGCGCCCATGATCCCGGCGAGCCGGGCGACCGCGAGCGCGTCGCCCTTGGGCAGGGCGTCCGCCCGCAGCAGCGCCACCACCTCCGGGGTGGTCCGCACCAGGCCGGCGGCGACCGCGCGGCGAACCGACGGCTGCTT
>DATGOE010000214.1:0-14340 GCA_035306365.1 Natronosporangium sp.
TGAGCTCGCGGGCCACGTCCTTGTCGAGGGTCACCCTGACCAGCCCGGCTGCCAGCGGTGCCAGGTCGTCAGGAGGGACCAGCGCAACCAGCTCGTCCGGGTCGGTGGGCAGGCCCAGGCGGCGCGCCCCCTCCAGGGCGCGGCGGTCCAGGTACGGACGCAGCTCCGGCCACACCGCCTGCGCCTCCCGGCAGAAGATCGCCGCGCCGACCGGGCCCAGCCGCGGCACCTCCTGCAGCAGCCGCTCGAGCTTCCGCACGTCGCCGCCGGCCTCGCGGCGCATCCGGCGCAGGTCCCCGCGGTAGCGGTCCAGCAGCAGCCCGGCGCCCTCGTTGAGAGCCGTGGCCGTGCTCTCGTCGTACCGCACGTAGTGGCCGCGCCCCAGAGCGTCCACAACCTCCTGCCAGTCCGCCCGCCGCATCGCCTCGGGGGAGTCCAGACCGGCCGCGAACAGCTCCCGCGCGGCCGCGACCGCGATGCCGGCCCTGATCCGGGTGGAGAGCAGGACGCTCAGCACCAGCAGCTGGTACAGGGGACGGGGCCGGTCCGCCAGCCGGATCCCCGCGTCCTTGGCGTACGTGCGCCCGTGCTTGGTCAGCAGCCTGCGCACCGTGTCCCGCACGGGTGCGCCGTACCCGGGGGCCGGGCGGTCAAACCCCGCCGTCGCCGCGCGGCACCGGGTGCTCCACCAGGGCGAGCACCCGGCTGGCCATGAACCGGGCGGTGCGCACCACGGTGCCCGACCGGGTCACCTCGGTCACCTCCACCACCCCCCGGCGGATCGAGGTCTCCACCCGCCGGCCGGCGCGGGTGGCCGCCACCTCGTACCGCAGCGACCCGTCCCCGGCGTCGACTACGATCTCCACCCGGTCGCCCTTCATCCCCAACCTCCGCCCGGCGGCATACCCCGGTGACCGGCCGGGTAACCACCAACCGCTGGCGGAGGCGTGAGGAGGCCCCGATGGAGCTGGTCGAGGAGTCGCCGTACCGCTTCCGCATCGAGCCGTTCGGCGACATGCGCGTGCCCGGCATCGTGTTCGCGTCCCGGGCACTGCTGCCGGACGTGCGGGCCGACCGGTCGCTGGAGCAGGTCGCCAACGTCGCCACCCTGCCCGGGATCGTGACCGCCTCGTACGCCATGCCGGACATCCACTGGGGCTACGGGTTCCCGATCGGCGGGGTGGCCGCCACCGACGTCGAGGCCGGGGGCGTGGTCTCCCCGGGCGGGGTGGGGTTCGACATCTCGTGCGGGGTGCGGCTGCTCGCCGCCGGCCTCGACCGGGCGGGGTTCGCCCGCTTCCGCGAGCGGCTGATGGACCGGCTGGGTGCGGCGATCCCGCGGGGCATGGGCCGCGGCGCGGTGTGGCGCCTGGACGGCCGGCGTGAGCTGGAGAAGGTGCTGCTCGAGGGGTCCCGGTACGCGGTGGAGCGGGGGCGCGGCGTGCCGCGCGACCTCGACCGGTGCGAGGACTACGGCGCGGTGGCCGACGCCGACCCCGAGCAGGTCGGGCCGCGGGCGCTGGAGCGTGGGCTGCAGCAGGTCGGCAGCCTCGGCTCCGGCAACCACTTCCTGGAGGTGCAGGCGGTCGACGAGATCTTCGACGCCCGGGTGGCCGAGGTGTTCGGGCTGGCGCCGGACCAGGTCTGCGTCATGATCCACTGTGGCTCGCGCGGGCTCGGCCACCAGATCTGCACCGACCACGTGCGGATCATGGACAAGGCGATGAGCCGGTACGGGATCGTCGTGCCGGACCGGCAACTGGCGTGCACCCCGGTGTCGTCGCCGGAGGGGCGCGCGTACCTGGGCGCGATGGCGGCCGCCGCCAACTACGCGCGGGCCAACCGGCAGGTGCTCGCCCACGCCGCCCGGCAGGTGTTCGCCGAGGTGGCCGGCGCCGACCTGGACCTGGTCTACGACGTCTCCCACAACCTCGCCAAGCTCGAGACCCACCCGGTCGACGGGGCGCCGCGCCGGCTGTGCGTGCACCGCAAGGGCGCGACCCGGGCGCTGCCGCCCGGCCACCCGGACCTGCCGGAGGACCTGCGCGAGGTGGGGCAGCCGGTGCTCGTCCCGGGATCGATGGGCACCTCCTCGTACGTGCTGACCGGGGTGGCGGGGGCGCCGGCGTTCGCCTCCACCTGCCACGGCGCCGGCCGGGTGCTCAGCCGCCACCAGGCGGTCCGGAAGATCCGCGGGCAGGACCTGCGGCAGGAGCTGGAGCGGCAGGGGATCGCGGTGCGGGGCGCGTCCTGGCGGGGGCTGGCCGAGGAGGCACCGGACGCCTACAAGGACATCTCGCTGGTGATCGAGGCGACCGTGGGGGCGGGGCTCGGCCGCCCGGTGGCGCGGCTGGCGCCGCTGGGTGTGGTCAAGGGCTGACGGCGGCCGGTGCTCCCCGGCTTGCGGGGCCCCTCGGGCGGTCACCCGGCGTCACACGTCGAGGATCACCGAGCAGCGCCACTGCCCGCCGTCCTGCGTGAAGCGCAGGTCGTGGAGGCTGACCGCCTTCGGCGCGGCGCCCACCGGCTCCACCCGGTCGGCGTCGGTCATCTCGAACGTGACCCGCAGCCCGCTCGGCAGCGCCTCGACCCGGGTGCCCAGGGGAACCTGGCCGGTGGTCTCGATCTGGTAGATCACTTCGCTGAGGACGTCCAACAGCAGGTCCTCGTCGGTGCCCGGGTCGATGAGCACCTCCACCGTGGCGGTCGGGGTGCTGCCGGTGGTGTCGGCGAAGCTCTCCACGGTGGCCGCCACAGCCTCGGCGATGCACTCCTCCCGGGTCGGAGCCCACGCCTCGATCCGGATGTCCGCGGTGTGCGGCACACTACGGTGGCCCACGCGGTTACCGTAACCCGGCCGGTGCCTCCCGGGCGGGTGACCAGCCCGGACCGTCGCGGAGAGCGCGAACACCCGGGCCCCGGCCGGGTAGTCTGAGCTGCGCACGTCCCTACCGCGAGGACCGCTATGAAGATCGCCGTTACCGGGTCGATCGCCACCGACCACCTGATGCACTTCCCGGGCCGCTTCAGCGACCAGCTCATCGCCGACCAGCTCCACAAGGTCTCGCTGTCGTTCCTCGTCGACGACCTCGTGGTACGCCGGGGCGGGGTGGCGGCCAACATCGCGTACGGCCTGGCGCAGCTGGGGCTGCGGCCGGCGCTCGTGGGCGCGGTCGGGGAGGACTTCGCCGACTACCGTTCGTGGCTGGAACGTCACGGAGTGGACTGCGTCTCCGTCCACGTGTCGGGCACCGCGCACACCGCCCGGTTCGTGTGCACCACCGACGACGAGCTCAACCAGATCGCCTCGTTCTACGCCGGAGCGATGGCCGAGGCCCGCAACATCGAGCTGCGCCCGGTCGCCGAGCGGCTCGGCGGGCTCGACCTCGTCGTGATCAGCGCCAACGACCCGGAGGCGATGCTGCGGCACTCGGCCGAGTGCCGGCAGCGCGGGTACACCTTCGCCGCGGACCCCTCCCAGCAGCTGGCGCGGATGTCCGGTGAGGACGCGCTGGCGCTCATCGAGGGCGCCCGGTACCTGCTCACCAACGAGTACGAGAAGTCGCTGCTGGAACAGAAGACGGGGTTGACCGAGGCGCAGATCCGCGAGCGGGTCGGCTACCGGATCACCACGATGGGCAGGGACGGCGTGGAGATCGTCGGCCGCGGGCTCGAGCCGCTGCGGGTGCCGGCGGTACCGGACGTCACGCCGGAGGACCCCACCGGCGTCGGGGACGGCTTCCGCGCCGGGTTCTTCGCCGCGCTGTCGTGGGGGCTCGGGCTGGCACGGGCCGCGCAGGTGGGCTGCGTGATGGCGGCGTACGTGCTGGAGACGGTCGGGACCCAGGAGTACGAGATCCGGGCCGACGGGTTCATCAAGCGCTTGAGCGACGTGTACGGGGACGCCGCCGGTGACGACGTGCGCGCCCACCTGCCGGTAGCCTGAGCCGGCCGTACCGCCACGGCCGCACCGCAACGGCCGTACCACCGCCGCCGTGCCGCCCGTGCCGGCCCGCGGGTCGGACCGGCGGCTGCCGCTCACCGCCGCCGGCGGACCACGAACACGTCGGGGGCGAGCTGCGCGACGAACTCCTGGCCGCGCAACCGGCACCAGGCGCGGATGTCGTTGCCGGCGGCCGGGTCGTCGGCGAGCACCCGCAGCTGCGCCCCCACCGGCAGCTCGGGCAGGCGGCGGGCGAGCGCGATGACCGGCAGCGGGCAGCGCTGCCCCCGGCAGTCGAGCTCCGGCGTGGCCGGCCCGCCGCCCGGCTGCGACCCGGGCGCGCTCACCGCGGTCCTCCGTTCGGGGTGGAGGTGGTCGCCGGTGCACCCACCTCGGCCCGCAGGCTCTCGACGATCCCCGGCAGCTCCGCCAGGAAGCGGTCCACCTCCTCCTCGGTGGTGTCGCGGTGCAGCGAGATGCGCACGTTGCCGTGCGAGAGCACGCCCATCGCCTCCAGCACGTGGCTGGGACGCAGCGTCGAGGAGGTGCACGACGAGCCCGACGACACCGCGAACCCGCGCCGGTCCAGGGCGTGCAGCAGCGCCTCCCCGTCCACGTACAGGCACGAGAACGTGACCAGATGGGGCAGCCGGTCCACCGGGTCGCCCACCACCTCCACGTCGGGCACGGTGGCCGCCACCGTGGACCGGATCCGGTCCACCAGCGCGGACAGGCGCCGCGCCTCGGTGGCGGCCTCCGCGGACGCGGCCCGCAGCGCCGCCGACGCGGCCACGATCGCCGGCAGCGGGGGCGCGCCGGGCGCGGCCGGCTCACCCTCGGCCTCCGGGTACGGCCGCACCCACCGGCACCCGGTGCGGACCACCAGCACCCCGACCCCGGGTGGACCGCCCCACTTGCGGGCCGACCCGGACAGGATCGACCAGCCGTCCGGCACCGGCATCCGGGCCAGGGACTGCGCCGCGTCCACGTACAGCGGCACGGCGGCGCGGTGGCAGGCCTCGGCGGCCGCCGCCACCGGCTGCACGGTGCCCACCTCGTGGCTGGCGCTGATGAGTGCGGCCAGGCTCGTGCCGGGGGCGGCCACGGCGCGCTGCCAGGCGTCCAGGTCGACGCGGCCGAGGCGGTCGACCGGCACCGGTGTCGCGGGCGCGCCGCTGTGGCGTACCGCGTGCAGGACCGCGGAGTGCTCGATGGCGGAGTGGACCACCCCGCCGGAGCGGGCCACCAGCCGGCCCGCCACGGCCGCGTGCGCGGCCGCCGTACCACTGCCGGTGAAGCTCACCTCGTCCGGCCGCACCGCCAGCACGGTGGCCACCGCCTCCCGGGCGGCGTCCAGCAGCTGGCGGGCACGCCGGCCCCGGGCGTACACCTTGCCGGGATCGGCCCAACCGTCCTCCAGCGCGGCCAGCAGGGCCGTCCGCGCCACCGGGTGCAGGGGCGCGGCCGTGGCCGCGTCGAAGTACCCGCTGTCGCTCACGCCACCACGGCTGTCGCTCACGCCACCACGGTAGGACCCCGCCGGGGGAGATGACCGGCCGGGCGGGACCCGCGTGACCGGTGCCGGCCGGGCGCCGCTGACGGCCGGCCGACGCCGTCCCCGTCCGGGGCGGCGCGGTGCGACCCCACGACCGCGGGGCGGTCGCGGTCGAGTAGTCTGCCACCGTCGGTGTCCGGCGGGCACGCGGCTCGCCGCAGCGTGCTGGAGGAGGCAGGAGCTGGTGGGCGCGAAAGAGGGTCGGACCGCGGTACGGGGCGTCGCCCTCGCGGTCACGGGCGTGGCGCTGGTGACGCTGCTGTCCGGCTGCGTCCGGCAGGTCGGTGAGGCGTTCGGCGGTTTCGGATGGCCGCAGGGGATCACCGACCGTGCCCATCAGATGTACGACCTGTGGGTCGGCGCCACGGTCACCGCCATCATGGTCGGCCTGCTGGTGTGGGGCCTGATCTTCTGGTGCGTGATCCGCTACCGCAAGCGTGGCGACGAGGACGAGCTGCCCGTCCAGACCCGCTACAACCTGCCGATGGAGGTGCTGTACACCCTCACGCCGTTCCTGGTCGTGGCGGTGCTCTTCTACCACACCGCGGTGACGCAGTCCGACGTCGGCAAGTCCTCGCCGGACCCCGACGTGGTGGTGGAGGTCGTCGCGTTCAAGTGGAACTGGCAGTTCAACTACCGCGACGGCATCGGGGAGGAGGCACAGACGGTCGCCTCCACGACCGGTTCGACCACCGAGGTGCCCATCCTCGTGCTCCCCACCGGCCGCAGCGTCCGGTTCGAGCTCACCTCCCGGGACGTCATCCACTCCTTCTGGGTGCCGGAGCTGCTGTTCAAGCGCGACGTCTTCCCGGGCGACGTCCGTAACGACTTCGAGGTGGTCATCGACGTCGACAAGGAGGGCGCGTACGTCGGCCGGTGCGCGGAGCTGTGCGGCACCTACCACTCGATGATGAACTTCGAGCTACGGGCGGTGTCGCCGGACGTGTTCGACGAGTACGTGGAGGCGCTGGGATCCGGCCTCAGCCAGTCGGCGGCACTGACCGCCGTCGGCCTGGATCCGGTCGCCACCACGACCGAACCGTTCGACACCCGCCAGAGCCGCGGAGCGTAGGGAGGGAGCCGGGCATGAAGACCGAGTGGCGCATCTTCGCGGCCATCACGGCGTTCCTGGTGCTCGCGTCCCCGGTGTACGCCTGGTGGACGTGGCTGGAGTTCGGCGGGCTGGAGTGGATCGGGACCATCGCACTGCTGCTGTCCGGGTTCCTGACCGGGATGTGCGGGTGGTACTTCTGGATCGTCTCCCGGCGCATCGAGCCGCGTCCGGAGGACCGCCCGGATGCTGACATCAGCGAGGGCGCCGGCGAGGTCGGCTTCTTCAGCCCGGGTAGCTACTGGCCGTTCGGCATGGCCGCCTCGTGCGCGGTCGCCGCGCTGGGGGTGGCGCTGTGGCTGTGGTGGCTCATCGTCGCCGGGTTCATCGCGATCATCCTCACCGTCTCGGGGCTGGTCCTCGAGTACCACACCGGCACCCGCCGCACCGCCGAGCAGTAGGCACCGCCGGGAACGCGCGCCGACCGGCGCGCGTTCCCGCACCGACCGGCGCGCGCCCGCGGCGCCGCGGCGCCCGTCGACCCGCCCTTCCCGGACGGGCGCGCCGGGGGCGTGGTGCGGCGGTCAGCCGCGCCGTGCGGCGCGGGTCCCCTCACCGGGCCCGCGGATCTCCAGCTCGACCGGCGTGCAGGAGTTGCCGTTGCACGCCGACACATCGTCGGGGCACGCCGACACCGCCACGACGAGGTCGGTGAGGGCCTCGAACTCGATGTGGTCGCCCGGCTTGGACCACGCGGGCCCGAGATAGGGTCTGCCGTCCTCGTCGAATCCCGAGTTCTGGAAACAGTTGAAGGGATCGGTGAGCATCTCCTCCGGTATCCGCGGGGCACCACCCAGCCGGTCCAGGGCCGCGCGGATGTTGTCCCGGCACCCCGGACGGGGTCCCACGCGGTAGATCTCCTCGTACACGTACCGGGAGCACGAACAGAAGGAGGTGTCGTGGCGGCCCACCGTGTCCACGCGGATGACCGCCAGCGGGCGCTGGAGACTGGAGTACAGCGTCGTCCCTGCGCCCAGCCGCGCGTTCCAGTTCATGATGCGGGTGACGTTCTGCGAGAAGCGCTCCAGCGGGTTGGCGGCCGAGAAGACCATCACGTCGGCGACCTGGGTGCCGGCGACGTCCGTGACCCGCCAGCGGCCACCCTCGGGGAGCACGAAGGCGTGCGCCGTGGCCGGTGCCACCACGACCCGCTTCATCATCCTTCCCGGATGCGCGGTCGACGCCGCCTGCCGGATCCGAGCCGCGGCCGGATCCAGTCGGTGAGGATCGCCCCCAGCAGCACCGCTCCGGTCACGACCCCCTGCCAGAAGCCGGAGATGCCGGCCATCGTGAGCCCGTTGGACAGGATGCCGAGGAACAGCACCCCCAGCACCGTGCCGAGAATCCCGCCCTCCCCGCCGAGGAAGGACGTCCCTCCGAGGAGGACCGCGGCCGCGGCCTGCAGGGCGATACCCGCTCCCATCGTCGGACCCGCGGACTGGATCCGTGCCGCCATGACCAGCCCGGCGAGCACCGCACACCCCGTGCACAGCAGATAGGCGGTCGCCTTGACGGCCTTGACGTTGATCCCCGCCAGGTGAGCGGCCTCGGCGTTCCCACCGACGGCGTAGATCATCCTGCCGAGTCCCGTGAAGTGCAGGCCCGCGGCCGCGCCGACGGCCACCAGCACGGCGACCGCCACCGTCACCGGGACGCCGAGGATGGATCCGGTGCCGAGCCAGACGATGAAGTCGTTCTCGTACATGGGCAGCGTCCGGCCGTCGGTGAGGACCAGCGCGAGCCCGCTGAACAGCGCATCGGTGGCGATCGTGACGACGAAGAAGTTCAGCCCCAGCAGGGCCACGAAGGTGGCGTTGGTCAGGGCGGAGGCCGCGAGCCCCACCGCCAGGACGACCACCACGGCCAGTGCCGCCGGGAGCCCGCTGTCGAGCAGCTTGGCGAGGATCACCGCCCCCAGCGCCAGGAAGCCGCCGACCGACAGGTCGAACCCGCCCAACAGGACCACGAACGTCATCCCGACGCTGCAGATCAGCAGCGCGGCATTGGTCTGCAGGACGTTGGACAGGTTGCCGACGGTGAGGAAGCCGTCCTGGGTGACCGACAGGACGATGATCAGGCCTGCCAGTCCGATCAGCACGGCGCCGTACCGGCTGACGTCGACCGACCACCGCGGCGAGCTCCGGGTGCGGACCCGCTCCGGGTCCTGCTCGCGCAGCGCGACCTCGGCCATCCCTACTCCTCGACCTCCACCGCCGACGCGGGCAGCTCGATCCCGCCGTAGCTGACCCGGTCCACCGCACCGGCGCGCTCCAGCTCGAAGGTCAGGTCGGCCTCGAGCTGCTCGGCCTCGCTCGGGATGTCCGCGACGTTGTCCTGATCGGCGATGAGGTACGGCACCCGGATGTTGTCCGGCAGCTCCTCGCCGGCGAGGCGCTCGCAGATCGCCCAGGTCTTGGTCCGTCCGACCAGCACGTTGGGAACGTAGACGGTGGCCGTGATCCGGCCGTCCTCGATCGCCTTGCGGGTCTCTTCGTTGCCTTCGTAGGTCACGATCAGGGGGTTGAAGTCTCCGTCCTTGACCGTCGCCGACGCCAACGCCGTGACGTTCAGGGTGTCGAAGATGCCGGCGAGCTCCGAGCCGTAGCGGGTCCGCAGCTGCTCCGTGATCTCCGCGGACTTCTGTGGTGACAGCTGCGGGTTGTTCTGGGTTTCGACGACGTCGAGCCCGGCCGCCTCGGCGCCGGCCGCGAACCCTTCGGCCAGGTTCCGGAAAGAGTCCACCTGCTGGGGCCCGATGATGGCAGCGACCTTCGCGCCGGGTCCGAGCTTCTCGGCCAGGTATGTCGCCAGGGCCGCGCCCGCGCCGCGGTCGTCGAACTGGATGTTGGTGGCGAAGTCGACACCCTGCGGCGTCTGCTGGGTGACGACGACCATGCCGCGGTCGTGGGCGCGTTGGAGCGCCGGCCGCAGGGCCGTGGTGTCCATCGGCCAGGCCGTGACGGCGTCGGCCTGACGCTGGATGAAGCTGTCGACGTCGGAGAGCTGCCGGTTGACGTCCAGGTTCGCATCCGCGGTGAGCACCGTGGCGCCGCGCCGCTCGGCCTCGGCCACGAGACCCTCGTGGACCAGGGTCAGCCCGGGATCGGACGCCTGTGGGATGGAGTCACCGATCACCGCACCATCGCAGCCCGCAGAGGCCCCGGAGGCTCCGTTGGTGGCCGTGTCGCCGCATGCTCCGGTCAGTGCCACCGCCAGTGCCGCCGCGGATAACAGACTGGTACGTCTCATGGGAAGTTCCCCTCCTGGATACCGTTGGTGGGTCCCGCCCGAGTGGATGCGGCCGCTCCCGTGGCCGCACCGGAGGCGAGCAGGATGATGGCCTCTTCGTTGATGTCGTCGCCCTCGAGCTCGCCGGCCACGACGCCCTCGAACAGGACGACGACGCGGTCGCACAGCGTGACGAGCTCCTGCATGTCCGAGGACGCGATCAGCACGCCCGCCCCGCGCCGGGCGTGGGACCGGATCAGCTCGTAGATGTCCATTCGGGCGGCGATGTCGACGCCTCGTGTGGGTTCGTCCAGCACGAAGACGCACGGGTCCCAGGAGAGCTCCCGGGCGAAGACCACCTTTTGGGCGTTGCCACCGGACAGGTTCTCGACCCGCACGCGGGTGTGCGGCGCCTTGACGCCGAGAGCGGCGCACATCTTCTCGGCCACCGACCGGTCCGCCGAGGCGCTGGGACGGGCGAACGCCGGGTACGCGTTCAGCCGGATGTTCGCCTGGATCGTCGCCCGCGGGATGAGCCCCTGCCGGGTGCGGTCCTCGGGAACGAAGCACATCCCCGCCTTCCGGGCGGAGGCCACCGCGCCGGGCCGGAGCTCGACGTCGCCGACCAGCACGCGCCCTCCCTCGGGCCGGCGCACACCCGCGACCGTCTCCAGCAGTCGGGAACGTCCGGAACCCATCAGGCCGCCGACGCCGACGATCTCGCCCTTGCGCACTGTCAGGTCGACGGGGCGGCGACCTCCCTTGACCAGCACGCCGTCGAGCCGGAGGGCGATCTTCTCGCGACGTTGGGTCGGTCGCCGTTCCAGCAACGAGATTCCCCGGCCGACCATCATCTCGCCGAGCCGCCGGTCGGTCACCTCGTTCCCGGCGAGCTCGCCGACGATCCGGCCGTCCCGGAGCACCACGACGCGGTTGGCCAGGGTCTTGATCTCGTTGAACCGGTGAGTGATGAGGATGGACGCGACGCCGTTGTCGGCCATCTGCGCGACGAGCCGGAGAAAGGCCGACGGGTCGGGCATCCGGGTGGTGACCTCGTCCAGGACCAGCAGCCGTGGATGCGAGAGCAGGGCCTTGGCGATCTCGAGCTGGGTCTGCTGGGCGGCTGACAGGGTGGCGACCTTCCGGCCCGGGTCGCAGTCCAGCCCAGCCCGCGCCAGCGCCTGCCCGATGGACACCGGGCGCCGCGACCTGCGTCCTCCCCACCACCGCAGGGTCGGCAGCCGGAGGTTGTCGGCGACGGACATGGTGGGGACCAGCGCCGGCTCCTGGCCGACGTAACAGATTCCGGATGCGCTGGCCTGCCGTGGCCCGGCCAGGCGCCGGCTGTCACCGTCGATGACGATCTCGCCCGCGTCCGGCTGGAGGATGCCGGCGATGATGCGCGCCGTGGTCGACTTGCCCGAGCCGTTCTCACCCGCGAGCGCGACGATCTCACCTGGGAAGACCTCCAGGTCGACGCCCTCGAGGACGCGGATCCTTCCGAACGCCTTGGAGACTTTCCGCAGGCCGAGCAATGCCCGCCCCATCGCCTACCCCGCTTGGCTGTGCGCGGGGACGCAGGCGGGCAGGGCGGCCTCCGCCGTCCGGGCCGGCTCGAAGAGAAGCTCGTCACGGTGCGGACCGGCCACGAGCTGGACCCCGTTGGGCAGGGCCAGTGCGGGTAGGCCGAGGCAGGCGGGCCACAGGCTGTTGCGCATGCGCACCACGAGTGCCTCCAGCGCGGCGCTGTCCGCCCAGTGGTCGTACTCCAGCGGCAGCGGCAGCCGCATGCCGGCCAGCGGCGCGACCACCAGCGGGTAGTCGTCCATCCACCGCAGCAGTCGGCGTCGGATCTGCGCCCACTCCTCCCAGCGAGCGACGTAGGTGTCGGTGTCGCTGAGCGTCGGCCAGACCTGGGAGAGCTTGTCGATGTGGTCGAAGCACGACGGATCCATGACCTTCTCCAGCCGCGGCAGGACCCGCAACCGCAGCTCGGTGCACAACAGCTCGCCCCACAGCTGCGGCACCCGCTCCGCGCCCGGGAAGGCGGCGTCCTCCACGGTGTGCCCGGCCGCCTCGAGGGCCGCGCAGATGAGGTCGACCTGCTCGACCATGTCCGGCTCGACCTCGGCTCCCGCCTGGTCCACCAGGCGGGCGATCCGCAGCGGCCGGTTGGGCGGCGGGCTCCCCGGCTGCGCGGGGATGCTGAAGGGGTGCCGTGGGCTTGCGCCCGCCGTCGCTTCGAAGGCGAGGCGGAGATCGTCGACCGACCGTGCCAACGGCCCCTGCGACGACATCGCCTCGGAGGCCGGCGTCCGCACCATGGCGAGATCCTGCGCGGCGTACGGAATCCGGCCCGGCGTGGACCGTAGCCCGTAGATCTCGCAGAACGCGGCGGGTACCCGGATGGAACCCGCGAGGTCGGTGCCGAACCCGATCGCCGCCATGCCCGCCGCCACGGCGGCGGCGTCCCCGCCAGAGGACCCACCGACCGAGCGCGAGCGGTCGCGCGGGTTGCGCGTCCAGCCGAGCTCGGAGCTGTAGGTGTTCCACCGCATCGCGAAGTCGGGCTGGTTCCCTTTGCCAATGACGATCGCGCCCTGGGCGCGCAGGCGCGACACCACGGGCGAGTCCTCGGTCGCCACCTGGCCGCTCAGGCTGCGGTTGCCGTGCGTGGTCGGCAGTCCCGCGACGTCGTACTCCGCTTTCACCGACACGGGGACCCCGTCGAGCGCACCGCGGTCGGTGCCCGCGCGGTCTGCTTCCCTCGCCTCCCGGAGCGCCTCCTCGGCACGGACGGCGACCAGGGCTCCCACCTCGGAGTTGGCGGCCGCGATCTCGTCGAGGTGGGCCTGCACGACCTCGGCCCTCGTCACCGCCTTGGAGCGCACGTGATCGGCGATCTGCCGCGCGGAGAGTTCGACCAGGTTGGGCATGCGAGGATCCAACCAGTCGGCCCGTCGGCTCACGTCACCCGGAAGGGCGATTTTGCGACCGCCCGCGGCGTCGGCCCTGGTGAGCTGACCGGCGCCGGTACGGCGGTCCGCGGGTCGGTGTCGGCGGCGCCGGTCGGCGGCGGAGTGCGGTCCACGCCTGGAGCCGCTGCGGCGAGCCCGAGGTCGCGATCCTACCCCGGGCAGCGCCACAAGAGACGGGCGGCCGGTACGGGGACGACGTCCCCGCACCGGCCGCCCGGTCGAACCTCAGCGGTGTCCGGCCTCCGCGCCGGTCTCCTCCTCGTGCCGCTCCGGCAGTTCCGGTGGCTGCGGAGCCGCCGGCGCGGGCGGCGCGGGTGGCACCGGCTGCTCGATCGGCACGAAGAACCCGCGGACCGCCGGCGGGAGCGCGCCCAGCCGGTTCATCTTCTTCGGTACCGGCGCGCCGGTGTACTGGAGGTCCTTGCCCAACGGCTGGTGGACCTCGACGAACCGGCCGTCGGGCAGCCGCAGGATGTGACCGGTCTCGACACCGTGCGCGAGTACCTCCCGGTCGTGCTGCTGCAGGCCCAGGCAGAGGCGGTACGCCAGGTAGTAGGCGATCGGCGGCACGATGATGAGGGCGATGCGGCCGCCCCACGTCATCGCGTTGAGACTGATGTGGAACGCCTCGGCCACGACGTCGTTGGCACCGGAGACCGTGAGGATGACGTAGAACGCCAGTCCCGCCGCCCCGAGCCCGGTGCGGACGGGCACGTCCCGCGGCCGCTGCAGCAGGTTGTGGATCCGCCGGTCGCCGGTCACCCGTGCCTCCAGGAACGGGTACACGGCCAGCAGGATCGTCATCACCCCGGGCAGCACCACCGCCGGCCAGAACAACGGGGAGAGCGTGTAGTCGTGGCCGAACAGGGAGAACCGGGTCTCCCAGGCGGGGAACAGCCGGGTCGACCCCTCCAGGAACAGCACGTACCAGTCCGGCTGGCTGGCCACCGAGACCACCGCCGCCTTGTACGGGCCGAACAGCCACACCGGGTTGATCTGGAACATGCCCGCCATGGCGGCGATCACCGCGAACACGATGAGGAAGAACGCGCCCTGCTTGGCCAGGTAGCGGGGGAAGTACCGCTCTCCGACCACGTTCCGGTTGGTCCGGCCCGGTCCCGGCCACTGGGTGTGCTTCTGCTTGATCATGATGCCGATGTGTGCGGCGATGAGGCCCAGCACCGTCAGCGGCAGGATGAAGACGTGCACGATGTAGACCCGGGAGATGATGAGCTCCCCGGGGAACGGGCCGTCGAACAGCGCGTACGCGACCCACGTGCCGACCACCGGGACCGACAGGACGATCGCGTGGGCGATCCGCAGGCCGGTGCCGCTCAGCGCGTCGTCCGGCAGCGAGTAACCGGTGAAGCCGAGCAGGAACGCGAGCCAGAACAGCAGGATCCCGATCAGCCAGTTGATCTCACGCGGCTTGCGGAACGCGCCGGTGAAGAAGATCCGCAGCATGTGCACCACGATGGAGGCGACGAACAGCAGCGCCGCCCAGTGGTGCATCTGGCGCATGAAC
>DATGOE010000215.1:0-13378 GCA_035306365.1 Natronosporangium sp.
CCACCCCGCGACCCTCTGAGGAGGTCATCACAACGTGACCAAGCAGGTCCGACAGCTGGACCGAGTGGTCATCCGGTTCGCCGGCGACTCCGGTGATGGCATGCAGCTCACCGGCGACCGGTTCACCTCGGAAACCGCCCAGCTCGGTAACGACATCTCGACGCTTCCCAACTTCCCCGCGGAGATCCGCGCTCCGGCCGGCACCCTGCCGGGGGTCTCCAGCTTCCAGGTGCACTTCGCCGACACCGACATCCTCACGCCCGGCGACGCACCCAACGTCCTGGTGGCGATGAACCCGGCGGCTCTCAAGGCCAACCTGCCCGACCTTCCGCGCGGCGCGGACATCATCGTCAACACCGACGAGTTCACCAAGCGCAACCTCAGCAAGGTGGGCTACACCGACAACCCGCTCACCGACGGCACGCTGTCGGGGTACTCCGTCCACGAGGTGGCGCTCACGAGCATGACGGTGAAGGCCCTGGCCGACTTCAACATCTCCAAGAAGGAGGCCGAGCGGGCCAAGAACATGTTCGCCCTGGGGTTGCTGTCCTGGCTCTACTCCCGCCCGTACGAGTCGACCCTGGCGTTCCTGGAGAAGAAGTTCGCCTCCCGGCCGGAGCTGGCGGCCGCCAACATCGCCGCGTTCAAGGCCGGCTGGAACTTCGGCGAGACCACCGAGGACTTCGCCGTCCGGTACGAGGTGGCGCCGGCCTCACTGCCGCGCGGGCGGTACCGCAACGTCACCGGCAACACCGCCCTGGCGCTGGGCATCGTCGCCGCCGGCGTCCGCTCCGGCCTGCCCGTGTTCCTCGGCGCGTACCCGATCACCCCGGCCAGCGACATCCTGCACGAGCTGAGCCGGCACAAGCGGTTCGGGGTCGTCACCGTGCAGGCCGAGGACGAGATCGCCGCGGTCGGGGCGGCGCTCGGGGCCTCCTACGGCGGCGCGCTGGGCGTGACCACCTCCTCCGGTCCGGGGGTGGCGCTCAAGAGCGAGACCATCTCGCTGGCGGTCGCCCTGGAGCTGCCGCTGGTCGTCATCGACGTGCAGCGCGCCGGCCCCTCCACCGGCATGCCCACCAAGACCGAGCAGGCCGACCTCAACCTCGCCCTGTTCGGCCGCCACGGCGAGGCCCCGGTCGCGGTCGTCGCCGCCCGGTCCCCGTCGGACTGCTTCGACACCGCGCTGGAGGCGGCGCGGATCGCCCTGACCTACCGCACGCCGGTGGTGCTGCTCACCGACGGGTACCTCGCCAACGGCTCCGAGCCCTGGCTGCTGCCCGATGTCGACCAGCTCCCCGACCTGCGGGTGGAGTTCGCCACCCGGCCCAACAGCGACGACGGCCGGTTCCTGCCGTACCTGCGCGACCCGCAGACGCTGGCCCGGCCGTGGGCGGTGCCGGGCACGCCCGGCCTGGAGCACCGCATCGGCGGGCTGGAGAAGGCCGACCGTACCGGTGAGATCTCCTACGACCCGGCCAACCACGACCTGATGGTGCGCACCCGGGCCGCCCGCATCGAGGCGATCAAGGTGCCGGACGTCGAGGTCGACGACCCGACCGGGGACGCCCGCGTGCTGGTGCTCGGCTGGGGTTCCACGTACGGGCCGATCGGCGCCGCCTGCCGCCGGCTGCGCAGCCACGGCCACGCGGTCGCCCATGCCCACCTGCGCCACCTCAACCCGCTGCCGGCCAACCTCGGCGACGTGCTGCGGCGCTACGACAAGGTGGTGGTCCCCGAAGTCAACCTGGGGCAGCTCGCCGCGGTGGTGCGGGCGCGGTACCTGGTCGACGCCCTGTCCTACAACCAGGTCCGCGGCCTGCCGTTCACCGCCGCCGAGCTGGAGGCCATGCTGGAGGAGGTGGTCAAGAATGCCTGACGCGGTGCCGCTGCAGCTGACCGCCAAGGACTTCAAGTCCGACCAGGAGGTGCGGTGGTGCCCCGGCTGCGGTGACTACGCCATCCTGGCCGCGATCCAGTCGTTCATGCCCGAGCTGGGCATCGAGCGGGAGCGGATCGTGTTCATCTCCGGCATCGGGTGCGCCTCCCGGTTCCCGTACTACATGAACACGTACGGGATGCACTCCATTCACGGCCGGGCGCCGGCGATCGCCACCGGCCTGTCGGTCACCCGGCCGGACCTGTCGGTGTGGGTGGTCACCGGCGACGGTGACGCGCTGTCCATCGGCGGCAACCACCTCATCCACGCGCTGCGCCGCAACGTCAACCTCACGATCCTGCTGTTCAACAACCGGATCTACGGGCTGACCAAGGGACAGTACTCTCCCACCAGCGAGCTGGGCAAGATCACCAAGTCGACGCCGATGGGCTCCGCGGACACGCCGTTCAACCCGCTGTCGCTCGCGCTGGGCGCGGAGGCGACGTTCGTCGCCCGCACCATCGACTCCGACCGCCAGCACCTGCAGTCGGTGCTGCGCGCCGCCGCGGAGCACCGGGGCTCGGCGTTCGTGGAGATCTACCAGAACTGCAACATCTTCAACGATGACGCGTTCGAGCCGCTGAAGAACCCGGCGACGCGCGACGACTACCTGATCCGGCTGGAACACGGCCGACCGATCACGTTCGGGGCCGACGGGAAGTGGTGCGTGGTACACCCGCCGGGCGGGTTCGGGCTCCAGGTGCGCCCGACCGCGGAGGTGGACCCGGACGACATCGTCGTCCACGATGCCGGCGTCGCCGAGCCGGCGTACGCGTTCGCGCTGTCACGGCTGGCCGGCCCGGACCTTCGGCACACGCCGATCGGCGTGTTCCGGAAGGTCGAGCGGCCGAGCTACGACGACCTGGTACGGGAGCAGATCGCCACCGCGAAGAAGGAGCACTCCGCCACCCCGGAGGAGCAGCTCGCCTCGCTGCTGGCCAGCGGCGACACCTGGACCATCGACTGACGGTCCGCTCCCGCTCGGGCGCGACGCAGGTCATATGCGTGGAGTCTGTCGGCCGGAGAGAAGCCGCCGGACGCCCTCGTCATCGGGCCGACGTGGGGAGAGGTCAGCGTCCGTCGTCGCGCGGCCGGGCCTCCACGTGGACGGAGGCGGCGACGAGCCGGATGAGCGTCCACACCGCGCCCAGGACGACCCCGAGGGAGATCAACACGATGCCGACGGGGAGGAGCCAGAAGGGCAGGGCGCTATTGACCAATGTCACCGGGATCAGCACGGCCCCGACCACGAGCACGACCACGGCCGCCCGGCCGAGCCGCGACACCCAGGGGCTCGTCCGGAGGGTGGGCGGTGGCGGGTTGACGGGCACCGGCCTCTCCCCGGGAACGTGTGCGCCAGCACAGATCGACCCGATCGTCTCACATTCCGGGACCCCTGGCAATCGCCTCCGGTGCCACGCCGCGCCCCGCAGTTGGCCGCCCGCCGATCGGATCACCGCTCAGGCTGGCCTGTCCCGGTCGTCCCAGATGTTGCGCTGCCGGGCCCGCAGCCGGGCGGAGGTGTCGAAGAGCCGCAGGACCGTCCACAGCGCCACCAGGACGACCCCGAGATAGAAGATCGCTCCGCCGAGGCCCAGCCACGAAGGGCCGTCGTCGGGCCATGCGAAGTCCACCGCGGTCAGCGCAACCCCGACCAGGACCACAACCGCGGCCGACCGGCCCAGCCGCGACACCCACAGGCTCCGTCGGAGGGGAGGCGGTGGCGGGTTGACGGACACTGGCTCTCCTCGCACGTCGTGGGCGGCCGCCGGCACTGACCGTATGGATCCTCCCACCGTCCGGGAGCGGCGGCAACCGCGGGGTCACTCCGGCGGCGCCGCCGGGCCTCCGGCGCGCGACTCGACCGGCTCGGTCCCGACGGTCGCGCCGGGCTCGACCGCACCGGGCCCGAGGGCGTCGTCCCCGGGGCCCGCCGACCCGGCAGGCAGGAGATCCTCGCGCGGCTCCTGGTCCACCGCGAGCGCCAGCGCGGCCGCGGTGTCCAGGTCCATGGCGGCGCCCTCCGCGTACCACCGGTCGAACGCCTCGTCCCCGACCTGTGCCCGCAGCGCCCGCTCGTGAGCGGCCCGGTAGTCGCCGAACAGGCCCTGGTGCCCGTGCAGCCGGGCCCGCGCCGCCCGGACCGCGCCGAACAGTCGGGCCGCCGTCCGAACGTCGCCACCCAGGGCACACCGCACCGCCATCGCTCCCAGCGCGTCGCAGGCCCGGGAGCGGAAGCCGTGGTCCATCCGGGAGCGGAGCGCGACCACCAGATGGTCGTGGGCGGCCACCAGGTCCCGCCGGGACAGGGCCACGACGCCCAGCAGCATGTCCACCGTGCGGTGGCCGCGCACGTCCGGCCGGGCGGCCTCGGCCTGCCGGGCCCGGCTGAGCACCTCGGCCGCCTCGTCCAGCGCGCCCCGGTGCCACAGCAGCCGGGCCAGGCAGTAGACGGCGAACAGCGCGTCGGCCGGGGTGGCGTGGCGCTCGCCGTACTCGATCACCTCGCGGCACACCCGTTCGGCGTCCTCCGGCTGCCCCAGCTCCCACAGGCTGGTCCCGCGCCCGGCCAGCACCCGGGTCAGCAGCGCCGGGTCGCCGCTGGCGCGGGCGGCGGCCTCGGCCCGCTGCGAGTACTGCAGCTGCTCGGCCAGCTCCGCGTCGGCGTGAGCCTGCAGCGAGTGCACGTGGTAGACGGTGGCGTACTCGGCGTCGGGGACCGTCTCACCGGTCTGCGCCACCCGGCGGTAGAGCCGGGTCAGCCACAGCCGCGCCTCCCGGGCCAGGCCGCGCTCCCGCCACCACTGGTCCAGCGCGCACACCACGCGCAGCCCGGCGCGGCCCGATCCGCCGGTGGCGCACCAGTTCAGGGCCGCGCGCACCTCGGCGGCCAGCGGATCGAACCGGTCCAGCGACAGCACCGCGGGCTGGCCGTCGGATCCCCGCCCGGCGCGGTCCAGTGCCTCCCGGACCCAGTCGACGTGCCGGTCCCGGGCGGCCTCCTCCCCGCCGGCCGCGGACAGCGCCCGGGCGGCGAAGGCCCGGATCGGATCGAGCATCCGGTAGCGGTACGGGCGGTCGGCGCCGGATCCGGGTTCCGCCTCGACCTGCAGGAGCGATTTGTCGACCAGGACGGACAGCGGTGGCAGCGGGTCGCCGCCGAGCACCCATCGCGCGGTGTCGAGGTCGACCGGTCCGGCGAACACGGACAGGGCGCGCAGCAACCAGGCGGGATCCCGCTCCAGGGTGCGGTAGGACCAGCCGACGGCCGCCTCCAGGGTGGCGTGCCGACCGGTGCCGGCCGGGCGACCGGCGTCCAGCGTGACGAGCACGTCGGCGACGTCGCCGGCGAGCTCGTCGGCGAGCCGTCGCGCGAGCTGCCCCGCGGACAGCACGCCCAGCCGCGCGGCCGCCAGTTCCAGCGCGAGCGGCAGTCCGTCCAGGAGGGCGGCGATCCGCCTCAGGTGCGGCAGGTCGGCCGGCTCCACCGGGTGGCCACCCCGGGCGGCGGCGGTCCGGTCGGCCAGCAGGGCGACCGCGTCGCTCAACCCGCCCTCCTCGGGCGGCACCAGCGACAGCGGGGGGATCCGCCACACCACCTCCCCGGGCAGGCCCAGCGGCTCGCGGCTGGTCGCCAGCACGGTGGTGGTGCCGCTGGCGGCCAGGACCCGCTCCACGAGCTGCGCGGCCGCCGCCAGGTGCGCGTCACAGGTGTCGAGAAGCAGCAGCAGGCTCCGCCCGGCCACGTGGTCGGCGACGGTGTCCAGCACCGGGCGGCCGGGCTCCGGCCGCACGCCCAGCGCCCCGGCCACGGTCACCGGGACGAGCTCACCGTCCGCGACACCGGCGAGGTCTACGAACCACACGCCGTCGGGGTACCGGTCGACGTGGCTGTCGGCCACGCAGACCGCCAGCCGGGTCTTGCCCGCGCCCCCCGGACCGGCCACGGTCACCAGCCGGTACTCCGACAGCAGCTCCGCCAGCCGGCGCCGCTCCCGCGCCCGTCCCACGAACGACGTCGTCGGGGCGGGCAGGGTGGACGGTGCGGCCGCGCTGGTGCGGGGTCGGGGGAACCGGTGCTCGAGTCCGGGGGCGACCAGCTGGTACAGCCGCTCCCGTCCCTCGAAGCCACGCAGGCGGAACAGGCCGAGGTCGCGCAGGTACGTGCCGTTGCCGAGGTTGCCGGCCTGGCGGGCGGTGGCGGCCGAGCACAGCACCTGCCCGCCGTGGGCGGCCTCGGTGATGCGGGCGGCGCGGTGGACCTCGGGGCTGGCGTACTCGCCGGCGCGCGGCTGCGCCCAGCCGCTGTGCAGGCCCATCCGTACCCGGGGGACCGCCTGCGCCGCCGGCCACGGGTGGGTGGCGAGCGCCCGTTGGGCCTGCTGGCAGGCGGTGAGGGCGGCGGACGCGTCCCCGAAGGCGAAGAAGAGCGAGTCGCCCTCGATGAACATCTCCACGCCACCGTGGCCGACGAACACGTCCCGGAGCAGTCGCCGGTGTTGGGCCAGCAGCGCCTGGTAGCCGGGGCCGAGTACCTGGGCCAGACGGGTCGAGCCCTCGATGTCGGTGAAGAGGAACGTCACCAGGCCGCTCGGTAGCCGCGTACCCGTCGACACGCGTACAGAACCTCCGCCCCTGCCGTCACCACCGCTCGGCCCGTCGCGTCTTGATGGTCCCGCAGCCCTCTGACCTGGCGCATCCTGCGAACGGGCAGGCTACGCCGCCCGAGATCCAGCCGTGACCGGTCGGACGGCAACGGTGGCGTGCGGCGGCCGGGACGGTGCCTCCGCCCTCCTCAACGAGGACTTATCGGGCACGTTATGGCGTTCTACGCCATAACGTCGTGTCGCGCAGGGTCGGTCAGCGACCGCAGCCGCAGGCTCCCCCGCAGCAGCCGCCCGACGCGCCCGTGGACGGGGAGGCGGCGCGGCCGGCCAGCGCGACAGTGGACAGCAGCTTGACCGTGTCGTCGTGCCCACGCGGGCACACCGCCGGATCACTGGCCGCGCTCATCGGCCGCTCCACCTCGAAGGTGTCGCCGCAGGCGCGGCAGCGGAACTCGTACCGAGGCATGTCTCCAGGGTAGAACCCGATCCGCTGGCCCGCCCGCCTGGTATGAGCGATACTCGTCGACATGACCGATCCGGCCGCGGCGCCCCGGGACATCCAGCGCCCTCTCGACGAGGGCATGCCACCCGCCGCCGGCGGCGCGGTCCCCGCCCTGCGGCCGGCGGTACCGGACGGCCACCCGGAGACCGCCGACGACGCGGGTCACGCCCGGGCGCCGATGGCCCGCACCGCGCCCGAGACCACGACGACCACCGCGGATCACCCCGCTGGCGCGCCCCCGTCCGGGCGCGCCCGCCGGGCCCTGCGAGCCGTGCTGCTGTGGACCTGGCGCGGGCTGCGTGAGGTGGCGGCCTGGCCGCGACGGGCCGCAGCCTGGTCCCGCCGGCCGACCGGACGCCTGGTGGTGCCGTCGACGCTGGTCCTGACGCTGCTGGCCGGGTCCGCGGTGGCCGGCGCGGTCGTGGTGCCCAAGCCGCTGACCGGCAAGGCGGTTCCGACCGGTAGCGGCGTGGCGCCACCCCGGCCGCCGGAGGTCGCCCCGATCGTGCCGCCGACGCTACCCGGCCTCGACCCGAGCCCCGACCCGCCGCTGGAACGCCCGTCCGACGTCCTGCGCGGCTGGGCCCAGCAGATGTCCGTGCGCACCGGCATCCCGGCGGTCGCGCTGCAGGCGTACGGGTACGCCGAGCTGGTGGTCGCCCAGACCACGCCCGGATGCCGCCTGAGCTGGACCACGCTGGCGGCGATCGGGCGGGTGGAGTCCAACCACGGCAGCTTTGGCGGCGCCACGCTGCAATCGGACGGTCGGGCGTGGCCGGAGATCTTCGGACCGGCGCTGGACGGGCAGGGCGACCGCGAGCTGGTCCGGGACACCGACGGCGGGCGGCTGGACCGGGACCCGGTCTACGACCGGGCGGTGGGGCCGATGCAGTTCCTGCCGCAGACGTGGGAGCGGGAGCGGGTCGACGCGACCGGGGAGGGCCTGACGGATCCGCACAACATCCACGACGCCGCCCTCGCCGCCGCCAACTACCTGTGCCGCAACGGCCGCGACCTGTCCTCGCCCGAGGACTGGTGGGCGGCGATCCTGTCCTACAACAACGTGCAGGAGTACGCCGAGGAGGTCTTCGCCGCCGCCCACGACTACGGCCGCCGCAGCCGGTGAGCCGCTGGCCGGCGGTGCCCGCCGGTCCCGCGCCACCCGACCGCCCGCCGCACCGGCCGTGACCGGTCGCCGCGCGATCCGGCTTCCCTCCCGGCCGGTCCACCGGGCAAGCTGTACGGGTGACGGTACGCGAGTGGGACGCCGCAACCGCCCCGGACGAGGAGATCGAGGCGCTTGTCGCGACCCTCAACGCGGCACTCGACGCCGACCTGCCCGACGACCCCCGGTGGATCAACCGCCACGTCCGTGAGTACCTCACCGAGCTCATGCCCGGTGAGCGCCGGTACTGCTGGCTGGCCACCGACGGCGGAGTGACCGGCCACTCGAACCTGCTGCTCATGGGCGACATCGGCGTGCTCGAGGTGGTGGTGCACCCGGCCGCGCGCCGCCGGGGCACGGGCCGGCAACTGGTCGCCGCCGCGGTCGGGCGTGCCCGGGACCAGGGTGTCTCGTCGGTGGGCGTGGAGGTCGTGGTGGGCACCCCGGCGATGGCCTTCTGGGAGGCGCTGGGGTTCCGGTGCGCGTACGTCGAGATGCGCAGCGTGCTCAACCTGTCCGAGGTGGACTGGACGGCCGTGGGCCGGCTCGCCACGCAGGTGCCGCCGGGCTACCGGGTGGAGCACCACCGGAGCACGCTGCCGGAGCACCTGCTGGAGTCGTACGCGGCCACCAAGGCCGCCCGCCGTCGCGACGAGCCCGACCCGGAGCTGCGACCCTCCTCCTACGACGCGCGGCGGCTGCTGGCCAGCCTGGACACGCTCAACCGGCGCGGCATGCGGCCGTACGTGGTGCTCGCGGTGCACCAGGACAGCGGGGAGGTGGCCGCGCTCACCGAGGTGGTGGCGCCCGCGCAGCGACCGACCCGGGCCGACCAGTACGACACGATCGTCGCCCCGCAGCACCAGGGGCGCGGGCTGGACCGCGTGATCAAGACCCGCATGCTGTGCGAGCTGCGCTCCGCCGAACCCCAGGTGCGGCAGGTGCAGACCTGGACCGCGCCGGAGGGCGACCCGATCGCGCTGGTCAACGCTGAGCTCGGGTACCGCCCCGACCGGGAGTGGCGCGAGTACGAGGCGGACGTGGCCACCCTGGCCGAGCGGCTGGGCGCCTGACCGGTCTCCGGACCGTCAGCGCCACCACCGGGCGGCCTCCACCGCCCAGTAGGTGAGGATGATCGACGCACCCGCCCGCCGGATCGAGGTGAGCGTCTCGCGGATCACCGCGTCCCGGTCCAGCCAGCCGTTGGCGGCGGCCGCCTCCACCATCGCGTACTCGCCGGAGACCTGGTAGGCGGCGACGGGGACGGTCACCGCCGCGCGCACCGCGGCGACCACGTCCAGGTAGGGCAGGGCCGGCTTGACCATCACGATGTCCGCGCCCTCGGCGACGTCCAGCGCCACCTCTCGCAGCGCCTCCCGGCCGTTGGCCGGGTCCTGCTGGTAGGTCCTGCGGTCGCCGGTCAGGGTCGACTCGACCGCGTCGCGGAACGGCCCGTAGCAGGCGGAGGCGTACTTGGCCGCGTAGGCGAGGATCCCGGTGCCGGTCCGGCCGGCGGCGTCCAGAGCCTGCCGGACGGCGCCCACCTGCCCGTCCATCATCCCGGACAGGCCGACCAGGTGCGCGCCGGCCTCGGCCTGCGCCACCGCCATCTCCCGGTAGCGGGCCAGCGTGGCGTCGTTGTCCACCTCACCGTCGGGCCCGAGCACCCCGCAGTGACCGTGGTCGGTGAACTCGTCCAGACACAGGTCGCTCATGACCACCGTGTCGGACCCCACCTCGGCCACCACGTCCCGGATGGCGACGTTGAGCACGCCGTCCGGATCCGTGGCGCCCGACCCCACCGCGTCCCGGCGTTGCGGGACGCCGAACAGCATCAGCCCGCCCACGCCGGCCCCGACCGCCTCGACCGCGGCCTTGCGCAGCGAGTCCCGGGAGTGCTGGACCACCCCGGGCATCGACGGGACGGGGCGCGGTGCGGTCAGGCCCTCCCGCACGAACAGGGGCAGCACCAGGTCGGACGGGTCGACCCGGGTCTCGGCGACCAGCCGGCGCATCGCCGGGAAGCGGCGCAGTCGCCGGGGGCGCTCCACCGGGAACGGCATGGTCTCCTCCTCAGCGGAACCGGACCGCGGTCGGTCCCTGCATCCTGGCCCCCCGGCGCTGCTTGGCGGGCATGGCCGCCAGCTTCTCGCGCAGCTCCACGGCGTACTCGGCCAGCGCCTCCACCTGGTCGGCGACCGTCGCCCGGGCCGGCTGCACGTCGACCCGGAGCCCGTACTCGGTGGCGGTCTGCGCGGTCTTCGGGCCGATCGCCGCCACCACCGTGCGGGCGTGCGGCTTGCCGGCGATGCCGACCAGGTTGCGGACCGTCGAGGAGGACGTGAACAGCACCGCGTCGAACCCCCCCGACTTGATCGCGTCGCGGATCTCCGCCGGGGGTGGTGCCGCGCGCACCGTCCGGTACGCGGTCACGTCGTCGACCTCCCAGCCCTTCTCGACCAGCCCGGCCGCCAGGGTCTCGGTGGCGATGTCGGCGCGCGGCAGCAGCACCCGCCCGACCGGGTCGAGCAGGTCGTCGTACGGCGGGAACTCGGCCAGCAGGCCCTCGGTGGTCATCTCCTGCGGCGGCACCAGCTCCGGCTCGATCCCGAAGGCGCGCACCGCGTCGGCGGTGACCGGGCCGACGCACGCGATCTTCACGCCGCCGAAGTGGCGTGCGTCCAGACCGTGCTCGGCGAACTTCTCCCACACCGCGCGGACGGCGTTGGTGGAGGTGAAGATCACCCACGCGTACCTGCCGTCGACCAGGCCCTTGACCGCCCGTTCCATCTGCGCCGGGGTGCGCGGGGGTTCGACCGCGATGGTCGGCACCTCGGTCGGGATCGCCCCGTACTTGCGCAGCCGGGCGCTCATCGCCCCCGCCTGCTCCTTGGTGCGCGGCACCAGCACCTTCCACCCGTACAGCGGCCGGCTCTCCCACCAGCCCAGGGTCTGGCGGGACGTCACCACGGAGCCCACCACCACGACCACCCGGCCGCTGAAGCCGAGCGCCGCGGCGACGACGTTGTCGACCGTCGACGTGATGGTGTACTGGGTCTCGCCGGTGCCGTTCCCGGTCACGGCGACGGGGGTGTCACCGTCCAGCCCCGCCGCCAGCAGCCCGTCGCGGAGCTGGCCGAGGTCCCCCGCGTCGAGTGCCACGGCTACCGGTCCGTACGAGGCGGCCGCGGCGAGCGCGTCGTGGTTCAGGGTCGACGGGTCGTCCACCTCCACCACCGTGCGCAGGCCCGACAGCGGGATGCCGGCGTAGGTGGTGACACCGGTCGGCTCGCTGACGCCGGGCACGACCTCGAACCGGACCTCCGAGCGGGCGATCTCGCGCACCTCCGCCACCACCGAGTCATGGCTGAACGGGTCGCCGGCGACCAGGTGGACCACGGTGCCACCGGCACCGGCCGTCTCCACCAGCGTCTTCGCGACCTCCTCCGGCCCGCCCTCGACCGGCGCGAGGTCGGCCTGCGGCCGGGCCAGCGTGCGCACCTCGGCCAGCAGCGGCTCCGGGATCCGCCGGTCGTGGAAGATGTGCTCGGCGGTACCGATCGCGTCCATGGCCCGCCGGGTCAGCAGCCCGGGGTCTCCCGGGCCGGCACCGACGACGGCGACCAGGCCGGCAGGCTTACGGGTGGGGCTCATGTGTCGTTCTCCAGTATCGTCCGGGCGCCGGCGGTGAACAGGTCAACGGCGAGGTCGCGCCCGAGCTGCGCGGCGGCGGCTACGGTCTGCGGGCCGTCCGGCACGGGTGCGGTCCGGGACCGGCGGAGCGTCCGGGAGCCGTCCGGGCTGATCACCGCACCGTGCAGCGTGACGACGCGTCCCCGCGGGCCGTAGCGGACCTCGGCGAGGCCGGCGACCGGCGCGCTGCATCCGGCCTCCAGAGTAGCCAGGAGCTGCCGCTCGGCGGCAACCGCGACGCGGCTGTCCGGGTGGTCGAGCACGGCGACGGCGTCGACGGTGTCCCCGTCGTCGTCCCGGCACTCCACCGCCAGCGCGCCCTGCGCCGGCGCCGGGAGCATCACGGCCGGGTCCAGCCGCTCGGTGATCTCGTCCGTGCGGCCGAGCCGGACCAGTCCGGCACACGCGACCACCACCGCGTCCAGCTCGCCGGCGGCCACCTTGCGCAGCCGCGTGTCGACGTTGCCGCGCAGCCCCACCACCACCAGGTCGGGGCGGTGGGCGCGCAGCTGGGCGGCGCGACGGGGGGAACCGGTGCCGACCCGGGCGCCCGGCGGCAGCTGGGCCAGGGTGAGGCGGTCGCGGGCCACCAGCGCGTCACCGGGGTCGGTGCGGGCCGGCACCGCCGCGACCACGAGCCCGTCGACCGGCGCCGTGGGCAGGTCCTTGTACGAGTGGACCGCGAGGTCGATCTCCTTGGCGGCCAGCGCGTCCCGCAGCGCGGAGACGAACACGCCGACGCCCAGTCGCTCCACCGGCGCGTCGGAGCGGTCGCCCTCGGTGGTCACCGGCACGAGCTCCACCGGCCGGCCGGTGGACCGCGTCAGTGCCTCGCCGACTCCCCTCGCCTGCGCCATCGCCAGCGCACTGGCGCGGGTGCCCAGCCGCAGCGTCACCGGGCACCTCCCGGTACGTCGCCGTCACCGGCACCGGCACCGGGCAGGTCGGTCGCGTCGGCGATCGGCACGCCGCCGAGCCGGCCCTCGCCGGCCCCGGCCGCGGCGTCATCGGCAACGGCCGCGGCGTCATCGGCTACGGCCGGGATGCTGCCGACCCGCTCGGGTGGTGCGTCGCTGAGCTCCGGCACCTGGTCGACGCGGGCGGGCTGCGGGATCCGCAGGTCGAACAGCTCGGCCAGGGCGGCCGCGTACGACTCGCCGCGCGGCCCGGCGGCGAGCTCCCGGATCCGCACCGTCGGCTGGTGGAGCAGCCGCTGGACCAGCCGGTGCACGGTGTGCGCGACCGCCGCCCGCTGGTCGTCGGTGAGGTCGGGACGCCGCTGGGCGAGGCGGGCCAGCTCGGCGGCGACGATCTCGTCGGCGCGCGCCCGTAGGGCCGCCACCGTGGGCGCCACCCGGGCGTCCCGCAGGCTGCGGCACACCGCCTCCAGCTCGGCGGCGACGATCCCCTCCGCCGCCTCGACCGCGTCCGTGGCCACGCCGTCTGTTGAGGCGAGGTGGTCGGTGTCGATG
>DATGOE010000216.1:0-14431 GCA_035306365.1 Natronosporangium sp.
GCGGCCACCATGTCGGCGGACGGGTCCACGCCGGTCAGGCGCAGGTCGGGGCGGAGTCGTGCGAGCTCGAGCAGGAGGACGGCCGGTCCGGTGCCGACGTCGAGCACCGCAGCGCCGTGCGGCGCCGCGGCGGCGATGTCGGCCGCCAGCCGCCGGTACACCGGCCGCGTCAGCCGCCGGGCCATGAGGTCGTACCACCGGACGGTCCGCCCTTCAAAGCGGTGGTGGTGGTGATGGTGGTGGTGACGGTGCAGGCGCATGACCCCCCCTTGGTTGTACGATGCAACTAGTCACGAGGATAGGCCAGAAAGTTGCGCAACGCAACTCTTTGGGGAGCGGAGGTCGCGTGACACCGGCGGCGCAACCCGGCGACCTGGACCCGACGACGCCACTGCTCCACGACCTGATGATGGAGCTGTTCCGGATGATCGCGGAGGCGATGCCGACGGCCTCTGCCGGTGGGGCACCACTGTCACTGTCCCAGGCGTTCGCCCTGCACGAGCTGGACCGGGAGGTGCCCCTGTCCCAGCGGGACCTGGCCGAGCTACTGCACCTGGACAAGAGCAGCGTCAGCAGGCTCGCGGCCGACCTGGAGCGGGACGGGCTGCTGGTGCGCGAGCGTGACCCGGCCGACCGCCGCCTCTACCGGCTGCGGCTGACCGATCGTGGTCGCGAGCTCCACCGCCGCATGGGCACCGCCTTCCACCAGCACTACCTCGGCTGGACCGCCGCCATGACCGAGGACGAGCGTCGGGCCCTCGTGACCGGTCTGGAGGCCCTCGTCCGCAGTGCCCAGGACACCGCCCGTCACGCCGGCGCCGGTCACGATGACAGTCCCGGCGGGAGGCCGTGTTCGGGCGGGAGGCTGTGATGTTTGCCGTCTCCCGCCCGTTCGGGCGGGAGGCTGTGTACGGTGATGCCCGCTCCGCACAGGGCGGAGCGGGCATCACGTGTACGTCCCCATCCTCACGCGGCGCGCTGCCGCTGGGCTACCTGCCGGCTGATCGGCACCGCGGACAGGGCGCTGATCACCACGATGAGCCCGACGATCCACGATGTCCACGCCGCCCCCGACTCGTCGGCGTAGCCGAACAGCCAGGGCGCGAGGAACGCGAGCGCACCGGCGGCCGCGGTCACCCACTCGTCGACGTAGGCGCCCGGCCTCGCCAGGGCGATGAGTGCCAGGACGACCACCGCCAACCCGATGAGCACCATTGCCCAGGCACCGCCGGCGCTCACGCTCACCCACAACGGCGAGAGGACCAGGTACGCACCGGCCACCAGGCTGATCCAGTCTTGCGGGCGTGTCCAGGGACGGGTCATTACGTCTGCCATGTCAGCTCACATCCTTTTCCCTCTGATCGACACGCATCCACCACCAAATTTTCACGTTAGCGGCTTTCGCCCGCCGCGACGAGGGACCAAGGGCCCGATCGGGACCGGATTTCATCAGATCGGGACCGGATTTCATCAGACCTGCGCGGCCGGTTTCGGCCCCGTGTGAGCCGGGGAACCGATGGTGGAGACGTGACGCCGGCGGGACCCGGCTCGGACGCACCAACGGGCCCCGCGGCGGTCGGTGACGGGCCGGGACGAGGTCCGGGCCCGGGCATGACGGACGGAAGGGGGATGGGATGCCAGCGCGAGTTGCGATCAACGGTCTGGGCCGCATCGGCCGGGCGACGCTCAAGGCGGTGATGGGGGAGCCGGCACTGGAGCTGGTGGCGGTCAATGACGTTGCGCCCACGGACAACCTGGCCTACCTGTTGCGCTACGACACCGTCTACGGACGCCTCGATCAGGACGTGACCTCCGAGGACGCGACGCTGTCGATCGGCGACCGTTCGGTCAGGGTGCTCAACGAGCAGGACCCGTCGGCGCTGCCGTGGGGAGACCTCGCGGTCGATCTGGTGTTCGAGTGCACCGGGGTGTTCCGTACCGCGTCGGACGCGCGCAAGCACCTGCAGGCCGGCGCCCGCCGGGTGATCCTGTCCGCGCCCGCCAAGGACGACCTCACCACGACGGTCTTCGGCGTCAACCAGGACGCCGGCGCCGGGGAGGAGCTGGTCTCGACAGCCAGCTGCACCACCAACTGCATCGCCCCCGTGGTGGAGATCCTCGACCGCCGCATCGGCGTGCGGAAGGCCACCATGACCACCGTCCACGCCTACACCGCCAGCCAGCACCTGGTCGACGGGCCCGCCCGGCGGTGGCGGCGGGGTCGGGCCGGCGCGGCCAACATCGTCCCGACCAGCACCGGCGCGGCCGAGGTGACGGCCAAGACGGTGCCGTCCATCCAGGGGCGGTTCGACGGAGTGGCGCTGCGCGTACCCGTACCGGTCGGCTCCATCGCCGATGTGGTGTGCGTGACCAGCCGGCCCACCAGCGTCGAGGAGGTCAACGACATCTTCCGCGAGGAGGCCGGCAGCGACCGGTACGGCGACGTGGTGGCGGTGTCGGAGGATCCGCTGGTGTCCAGCGACATCATCGCCGACCCGCGGGCGGCGGTCATCGACGCGGAGCTCACCACGGTCACCGACGGCGACCTGGTGAAGGTGATGGCCTGGTACGACAACGAGTGGGGCTACGCCCAGCAGATGGTCCGCTACGCCGCCGCCATGATCGGCCAGCCCGTCGGCGCCGGCCGGTGACGCACCGGCCGGCGGTACGCTCCCTGTCTCGCACGGCACGTGCGGGTGGTCCGTGGGCCGGTACGCCCGGGTCGCCGCCGGGTGACCCGGGCGTACCGGGCGTGGGTCACCCGCACACCTTCCACCGTCCGTCCTCCCTGTTCAGGAGGAAAGAGTCCACGACCGTCTCGCCGTTATCGTCGGTGTAGGTGACAAGGACGGCGGCCCGGCCGTCCTCCGCCTGGATCTCCTCCCCGACGGCCTGCCAGTCCGTGGCGAGGAGGAACCGTGTCATGTCGCCGAGGCTCCTCAGCTGCTCCTCCGCCGTCATCTCGCGCCACTGCTCCCGCAGCTCGGCACACAGATGGGACTCGAACCGTTCGAGGTCCCTCGCTTCGGCGGCCGCGACGAGGTCGTTGACCACCTCCATCGGTGAGTCGGGTCCGCGGCTGACCACGACGACGACAACCGCTACGAGGACGGCGGCGACGGCGGCGCCGAGCAGCGCCAGGACCTTGACGGGGATCCGGACCGTCCGCGGCTCGTTGCCATCATCCCCTCGACCCAAGGACGGTGCGTCGTCCGGGGTGCCGTCGGCGGGCGGGGACGGGCCGGTGGCGGGGGGCACAGTGGAGTCTGACATGAGGACCTCGAGACGACGCAGGGGAGTGTCGGACCACTCTACGCGATACGGACGGCTCCCCCGGTGAGGACGACGACGTTCATCAATCAGGTTGAGCGCCAGAAGATCGGCCTGCTCGTCGCGACTCGGCCGCGTCGATGTGCGGGACCGGGATGTCGTGCGGGTGGGCCTCCCGCGAGGCGTGGTTTTCCCCGCTGCCCGGGCGGTCAGCCAGTGCTTGGCGACGACCGCGGTGAGCATGCCGAGCCGCCGCTCGATCCGGTGGGCCACCGCCGAGCCGACGATGGTTCCGGCAGCCGCGACGGAGAACACCGCGCCGATCGTCGCCGCCGAGCCGCCCGACTCCCGGACCAGCACGATCATGACGAGGCCGATGTCCGAGAACAGCACGTCACCGGCCAACGTCAGCCAGGTGATGGCGCGCAGCCTAGGCCGGGCGAGCAGCTCCCGCAGGCCGGACCCCAGCTCGCGGCGCCACTGGACCGGCGGGAACGGTGGGTCGGCGCCCAGCGGGACCCGGATCGCCAGGACGCACAGGCCGACGACCGCGAAGCACGCCGCGGTGGCCGCGAACGGCGCGGCGGCCGACCACTGGTAGAGCACGCCGGCCAGAGGCGGCCCGACGATCGCCGAGATCCCCCAGATCGTCTCCGCCTGGCCGGACGCCGCGCCCAGCAGCTACTTGGGCACGAGCCGGGGCAGCGCGGCGACCTGGGCCACGCCGACGACGACGCCGGCCACACCCCACACGACCGCGGCCGCGTAGATCACCCCCATCGAGAGGGCGCCCACCGCGTACGCGACCGCGACGGCGGCGGTCCCCAGCAGGCTGGCGAGGCTCGCCGCGGCGAGCAGCAGTCGCCGCGGCGAGCGGTCCACGAGGATGCCGACCGGGACGCTGAGCAGGAGGAACGGCAGAACCTCCAGCGCCGCCACCGTGCTGGCGTGGGTCGCCGAGCCGGTGATGAGCAGCACCACCAGCCGCATGGCGACCGCCGCCATGCGCGCACCGATGGAGGAGATGACCAGGCCGGACCACCACCAGCGGTAGTCCCGGTCGGCGTACCACCGCTGGCGCCCTAGATGCCCGCGACGGCCGATGCCAGAGTAGACCTATAGTTGCGTCTTGGTGGACATCCCGCTCGTTGCGGACCTTGGCCGCCCTCGAGACCACCGCCCGCGCCTAGAAGGCGGCGACCCGGCAGCCCTGCGCAACATATCGCCCGCACTGCACAGCGCGGGGCAACCATCCCGCACTTGTCGCGGCCATCGTGTCCGTGTACAGGTCGAAGAGCCAGATCGGGTACGGCCGGCGGCGGGGGCTTCGTCGGGGTAGGAGTTGGTAGGGGTCGGGATGGGCGGAGCCATGACACCGCGTTGGCCAACTCGCCGGTGCGCTGCTGCTGGGGTCGGGAGAACTCACCCACCGGGGCAGCCGGTACCCCCGCTGATCGGTATGCACTGGGTGATCCGCGGCTGCGGCTCGTCGCTGTCCGGTACGTGGCCGATCAGCGGCGCGGTCGCCTGTGCCGCGGCCAGCGACACCGCGACGTAGACCCCCATCATCCAGGCGATGGACCACATGAAACGCCGCCACCAGGCGTCGTCGGCGGTGAGGCGGGAAAGTAGCAGGCCGGCGAACACCAGCGCCGCGTTGAGGATCAACGCCCAGGTGAGAATCCGATCGGTGGTCGCCGCGTAGGCGTGGGCGTCGGCCCGGGTAGGCGCGTACGGTGTGGACGTACGCCGGATGAGCCCGACGATCAACAGGAACGGGACGCCATACAGCCAGGCGAAGAAGAGCAGGCCGAGGCCGACGCGCTTCACCGCAGACCCCCGTACGCCGCGATGGCCGCCATCACCACTGCCACGCTGGCCGCCGCGCACACGGTGCCGGCGACGATGGGGGAGGCCACCTTCCGGGCGACGAGGGCGATCATCAGGAGCGAGACGATAAGCAGGCCACCAAGAATCGGCACGCCGAGGACCACCGCCATGAACTGCAGGCCCTCGGCCCGGGACATGCAGGCAAAGGGCATGCTGCATCCGTCTGCCGGGCGCGGCCTCTCGGGTATGGAGAGCTCACCCACGACGATGGCGGCGATCACCGTCACGTACCAGCCGAGGGCCACCAGGAGGCTCAGCCCGTACGAGGCCCGCCGTCCCACCCGGTCGGGCGGAGCCGGCTGGTCGGACAGGGCGGTCTCCATCGCGCCAGTGTAGAACCGGGCGGTCGCCCGACCGCCCGGCAACACCTGGACCCCACATCCCAGCCGTCGGCCTCCCGGGGCGGCGGTGAGGTGTCGGGAAACGACACCGCCGGCGCAGACCTCCCGCCGCGTCGAGAGCTTGCTGGTCAGACGTTCAGGTGGGCGTCGGGTTCCGGTGAGAACCGGCCGGTCCCTGCGTCGCCAGCCACTGGTCGAAGGAGGTCGGCGTGATCCGCGCGCCCTCGCCGGGCAGCAGCACGTCGCCGGCCATCGAGGCCCCGAGCGGTCCCGACCGGTCCGGCACGACCGTCACCGCGCGCCCGCGCGCCCGCAGGGTACGCCGCGCCATGTCGACGAGGTCCTCCCGCCGCGGCCCGGCGACGTCCACGTAGCGTCCCCGCGGCGGTCCCACGGCGATCTCGGCGAGGATGTCGGCCAGGTCCGCGGGGGCGACCGGCTGGACGACCAGCGGTGGGACCGTGGCGACGCCGTCGCGCTCCGTCCAGCCCGCCACCATGGCGGCGAAGTCGTGGAACTGGGTGCTGGGCACGATCGTCCACGGCACGGGTCCCCCGGACACCAGGCGCTCCTGCTCCCGCTTGCCGGCGTAGTGCGGGTTGTCCTCGACCCGGTGGATCCCGACGATCGACAGCAGCACGTGGTGGCGCACACCGGCGCGCTGCTCGGCGGCGAGCAGGTTGGCGGTGGCGGTGCCGAAGTAGGACACGGCCGCCGCCCGGTCGGACGGGGGAGCGTTGGTGACGTCGATGACCGCCTCGGCTCCGGTGAGCGCCTCGTCCAGCCCTTCGCCGGTCAACAGGTCCACGCCGAGGGACCGGCTGATGCGTACCGTCTCGTGCCCGTCCCGTTCGAGCGCGGCGACGGTCCACGACCCGATGTTGCCGGTGGCACCCGCGACCGCGACCCGCATGACGACCTCCCGCTCCTGGCGCCCATCCGTCAGGCTATCCCGACCGGCCCTGGTACCTGCCGGTTCGGGCGGGGTAAGAGGGGGATATGCCGCTAAGGAGCGGGAGCCGGAGGCGCGACGGCACGCTCGCGACCTACCGGCGCAAGCGGGACTTCGCCCGGACCCCCGAGCCGTCCGGTGACACGACCAGGGCGCCCGAGGGCGGCGAGCCGGCGGGCGCGGGCGGGCCGGGGGCGGCGCGGTTCGTGGTGCAGCGGCACCGGGCGCGGCGGTTGCACTACGACTTCCGCCTGGAGATCGGCGGGGTGCTGGTGAGCTGGGCGGTGCCGAAGGGGCCGACGCTGGACCCGGCGGCGCGTCGGGCGGCCTTCCGGGTGGAGGACCACCCGATCGAGTACCTCGACTTCGAGGGGATCATCCCCGCTGGCGAGTACGGCGGCGGGGACGTCATCGTATGGGACACCGGCACGTGGCGGCCGCGACAGGCTGGTGAGCCACCGGATCCGGCGCGGGCGCTGGCCGCCGGGGAGCTGCACCTGGACCTCTACGGCCAGAAGCTGCGGGGCCGGTTCGTGCTCGTCCACACCGGACGGGACAGCTCCGACAAGCAACGCTGGCTGCTGCTGCACAAGCGGGACGAGTACGCCGTCCGCGGCTGGGACCCGGAGGACCACCCGCGCTCGGTCCTCAGCGGCCGGACCAATGAGGAGGTACGCGCCGACCCGCAGCGGATGTGGCGGTCGGACCAACCCCCGGCCAGCGCCGCGGTCACGCTGCGGCCCGCCTGGACCACCGTCGACGCGGAGGAGCTGCACCAGCTCGACGAGTTGCCGTCCCGGGGCGTCTGGCACGTGTTCGGCCGGGACCTGCGGGTCAGCAACCTCGACAGGGTGCTGTTCCCGCCCCGGCCGGGGGAGGACCCGGTCACCAAACGGGACCTGCTGCGGTACGCCGCGCAGATCGCCCCGACGCTGCTGCCGTACCTGTCGGGGCGTGCCATGAACCTGCACCGCTTCCCCAACGGCGCCCAGGCCAAGGGCTTCTGGCAGAAGGAGCTGCCCCGCCACGCGCCCGACTGGCTCCCCCGATGGACCAGCCGGCCGGCCGACCCGGGGGAGGCCCGCACCCACCTGGTCGTCGACGAACCGGCCGCCCTGGTGTGGGCGGCCAACTTCGGCGCCCTGGAGTGGCACGCCTGGACCTCCCGGACCGACCGGCCCGACCTGCCGACGTACGCGCTGATCGACCTCGACCCCGGTGAGGCCACGAGCTGGGAGGACCTGCTGGTGCTGGCCCGGCTGCACCGCACCGCCCTCGCGCACGTGGGCGTGCGCGCCCGGGCGAAGCTCACCGGGCGGCGCGGCATCCAGATCTGGATCCCGGTCAACCGGGGTCCTGATTTCGCCACCACCCGTGCCTGGGTGGAACGGCTCTCGCGGTCCGTCGGCGCGGTCGTGCCGGAGCTGGTCAGCTGGAAGTGGGGCGTGGCCGCACGCGGCGGCCTCGCCCGGCTGGACTACACCCAGAACGCGGTCAACCGGACGCTCGTCGCCCCGTACAGCCCCCGACCGGCGCCCGGCGCGCCGGTCTCGGCACCCATCGACTGGGACGAGCTGGACGACCCTGATCTGAGGCCGGACGCGTTCACGATCCGGACGATCCTGCCGCGCCTGGCCGACCGTGGCGACCTGTTCCGGGAGGTGCTCCACCACCCCCAGGACCTGCCGCCGCTCCGCTGACCCGCCGGCACCGTGACCCCCGCCGCGCCGACCCGGCCGACCGCGACCGTCGCACGGGTGCGGCGGGCGGCGCTGGCGGCCCGCCAGGGCCCCGCGGCGGGTGGTGCGGCGGGATGCCGGGCGTTCGCCCGCCGGGCCGGTCGGGCCGGCGGTAGCGTCGTGAAATGCCGATCTTCCACGCGGGCCGCTGGCGCGCGCGTGGCAGGCGGCTCCCGCACCGGGTGGAGGTGGCGGTCGCGCTGTTGGCGGCCGGGGCGTCCCTGGCCCCGTCGCTGCTGCCCAAGACCGTGCTGGTGCAGGGCCTGGTCACCGGGATCGCCGCCGCGGCCGGGTACGGGGCAGGGGCGCTGCTGGTCGTCCTCGCGTCCCCGCTACGGCAACGGGTGCCGGCCCGGCTACGGGACCGCTGCCAGCGGGTGCTGCTGGCGGTGGCGGCGCTGGCGCTGGTGCCCGCCGCGGTCGCCAGCCACGTGTGGCAACGCGAGCTGTCCGCCGCCCTGGGCATGGCGGGCCCGTCCCCGGCCAGCGTGGTCGCGGCCCTGTTCGTGGCGGCGGCGGTGGCGGCGGCGCTGGTGCTGGTGGGGCGTGCGTTCCGGGCCGCGGTGCGGTGGATCGCCGGCCGGCTCACGCCGCTGCTGCCCAGGATGGTGGCGGTGACCCTGGCGGCGGTGCTGGTCGCCGGGCTGGTGGTCACGGTGGGCGACCGGCTGCTGCGGCAGCGCCTGTTCGACGCGGTCGACCGGTCGCTGCGCGCCGCCAACCTGGAGGCTGCGCCGGAGCGGCCGGCGCCCCCGACGCCCCTGCGCAGCGGCGGCCCGGGGTCGCTGGTGGCCTGGGAGGACCTGGGACGGTTCGGGCGGGAGTTCGTGTCGCTGCCCGCTGTGCGCGGCGGCGTGCCACCGATCCGGGTCTACGCCGGCCTGCGGTCCGCCGCGGACCTGCGGCAGCGCGCCGAGCTGGTGGTGGCCGAGCTGGAGCGCACCGGAGCCTTCCAGCGGGGCGTGGTGTGTGTCGTGGTGCCCACCGGGAGCGGCGGGATCAACCCGGACGCGGTGCTGGCACTGGAGGCGTTGTGGGACGGCGACACGGCGGTGGCGTCCATGCAGTACTCCTACCTGCCCAGCGTGCTCGCGCAGCTGACCGACCGGGAGCGGACCGAGACCGCCGCCCGGGCGCTCATCGACGCGGTCGTGCGCCGGTTCCAGGCCATGCCGGACGGGTTCCGCCCGCAACTGGTGCTCTACGGCGAGAGCCTGGGCTCCACCGGGGTCGAGGCGGCCCTGCTGACCGTGCCCGGGGCCTGGGAGGAGGTGGACGGCGTGCTGCTGGTGGGGCCGCCGAACACCAACCCGCTCTGGTCGCGGCTGGTGGCGCGGCGGGAGCCGGGCAGCCCGCTGCTGGCGCCGGTGGTGGAGGGCGGCCGGCAGGTGAGGTTCTGGCCCGGACCCGAGATCCCCGACCGCCACCGGACCGGCGGCCCCTGGCCTGAGCCCGCGTCCGGCCCGCGCATCCTCTACCTCCAGCACCCCTCCGACCCGGTCGTGTGGTGGTCACCGTCGCTGCTGTGGTCCCCGCCGCCGTGGCTGGACGAACGGGAGATCATCGCGGGGGCGCCGCCCCTGCGGTGGCGTCCGGTCGTCACGTTCTGGCAGGTGACCGGCGACCTGCTGTTCGCCGCCGGCGTGCCGCCCGGGCACGGCCACCGGTACCGGGTCCGGGACCTGACCGCCGCGTGGGCGGTGATCGCACCGGTCGGCCGCTGACGGGTCCCGCCCGGGCGGCCACGGTCGTTTGGCCGCGGCCGGACCGGGTACGGGCCAACCGCCGGGCATCCGCCCCGGTCCGGCCCCGGACGGCCGGTCTGCGCGCCCACCGAGGGAGGTCTGGCGTGGCACACCAGCCGCGACGGCCGCGCACCGTGGTCGGTGTCGACGGCTCCGACGCGTCGAACCGGGCCCTGCGGTGGGCGCTGGACCACGCCCGGGCAACGGGATCGGTGGTGGAGGCGGTCCACGCCTGGGAGCCGCCGAGCCAGTTCGGCATACCGCTGGCGGTGCTGCCCCGCGTGAACCCCGCCGTCGCGGCCGAGCAGGTCATCGCCACGGCCATCGACCGTGCGGCCGGTGGTGAGCCGGGGGTTCCGGTCGAACGCCGCCCGGTGCGTGGAGAGCCCGGCCCGGTCCTGGTCGAGCGTGCCCGCACCGCCGACCTGCTGGTGGTCGGCAGCCACGGACAGCGCGGGCTGCTGGGGACGATGGTCGGCTCGGTGAGCCAGTACTGCGTGGACCACGCCACCTGCCCGGTCGTCGTCGTCAAGTCGGCGGCGTGAGTGCCGGGACCCCCACGGGTCAGGGGTCGCCGCGATGTGGACCAGCAGGGCCGCACCCGCCCGGCTTTCCTCGACCCTTGACGGGAAGCCGGCGGTGGCCCGCCGTCGTCGCGCGGTGGCGAGCGGTGTCCCGGTGGCGGGTGCCCGCCCCGCCGGGTGGGTAGGCTGCCCGGCATGCCGCCACCCCGGTCAGCGTTCCACGACCCGGCCGAGTTCGTCGCGTTGCCCCGCCTCACCCGGCTCGTGCTCGCACCCGACGGCACCCGCCTGGTGGCGTGCGTGGACCATGCCACCGACGACCGCGACCGGTACCGGAGCTCCCTGTGGGAGCTCGACCCGGCCGGCCTCGAGCCCCCGCGCCGGCTCACCCACTCCGAGCAGGGGGAGTCCTCGCCGGCGTTCCTCGGTGACGGGTCGCTGCTGTTCACCTCCAAGCGGCCCGGCCCGCAGGGCGACCAGCCGGACGTGCCGGCGCTGTGGCTGCTGCCGCCGCGCGGCGAGGCCGTCCGCGTCGCGACCAGCCCCGGCGGGCTGTCCGGCCCGGTCGGCGCCCGCGCCGCCACCGCCTACGTGGTGGCGACGCCACGGCTGCGCGACGCCGACGCCGAGGAGGACGAGCGGTGGCGCCGCGACCGCGACCAGGCCAAGGTGACCGCGATCCTCCACGACGGGTTCCCCATCCGGTACTGGGACCACGAGCTGGGACCCGACTTCCCGCGCCTGCTCACCGCCCGTACCGACGACGACGCGCCCCCGCGCGACCTGGCGCCGGACGCCGGCGCGGCACTGGTGGAGGCGTCCTACGCGCTCACGCCGGACGGGGCGACCGTCGTCACCACCTGGACGGTGCGGAGGCCGCGGGGGCGTACCCGCACCGGCCTGGTGGCCATCGACGTCGCGACGGGCGAGCGGCGCACGCTGGTGCAGGACGAGGAGGCCAACTACAGCGGGCCGGTCGTCTCGCCCGACGGCGCGCGCGTGGCGGCCGTCCGCCGCATCACCGGCGACGTCACCACCCCCACCAGGTGGGTGGTGTACGTGCAGGAGCTCACCGGCGGGCCGGGCCGGCCGTTCGACCTGACCGAGGAGCTGACCGCGACCGAGCTCGCGTGGTCGCCGGACTCGTCGACGCTGTACGTGGCGGGGGACCGGCGCGGCCGCGGGGCCGTCGTCGCGCTCGACGTGGCCACCGGCGGGCACCGGCGGGTCGCCTCGGACGCGGTCTACAGCAGCCTGTCGGTCAGCCCCGACGGCGCCGCCATCTACGCGCTGCGCTCGGCGATCGACTGCCCGCCGCAGCCGGTGCGGTTGGACGCGCACGCCACCGACGGCGCGCCGACCCACCTGCCGTCCCCGGCCCCCCCGCCGGAGCTGCCCGGCCGGCTGGTGGAGGTGGAGGCCCCCGCCCCGGACGGTGCGCCGGTGCACGGCTGGCTGGTGCTGCCCGCCGGCGGCGACGGGCCGGCCCCGCTGCAGCTGTGGATCCACGGCGGCCCGTTCGCCTCGTGGAACGCCTGGTCCTGGCGGTGGTGCCCGTGGGTGGCGGCCGCCCGCGGCTGGGCGGTGCTCCTGCCGGACCCGGCACTGTCCACCGGGTACGGCCACGCGTGGATCCAGCGCGCCTGGCCGCACCGGGCGGAGCCGGTGTGGCGGGACATCGAGGCGCTGCTGGACGCCGTGGTGGCCCGCGACGACGTCGACGCCGACCGCGTCGCCTGCCTCGGAGGGTCGTTCGGCGGGTACATGACGAACTGGATCGCGGGCCACACCGACCGGTTCCGGGCGATCGTCACCCACGCCGGGCTCTGGGCCCTCGACCAGCAGCACGCCACCACCGACCTCGCCGAGTGGAAGGCGCGCCTGATCGGGACGCCGACGGAGAATCCGGACTGGTACGCGGAGAACTCGCCGCACCACTTCGTCGACGCCGTCACCACGCCGATGCTGGTCATCCACGGCAACCGCGACTACCGCGTCCCGTACAGCGAGGGGCTGCGCCTGTTCTGGGACCTGGTCAGCCGCCACGACGCCGACCCGGCGACGCTGCCGCACCGGTTCCTGCAGTTCACCGGCGAGAACCACTGGGTGCTGTCACCGGCCAACGCGCGGATCTGGTACCAGTGTGTGCTGGCCTTTCTGGACTGGCACGTCCTGGGCGGCACCTGGCGGCCGCCCCGGTTGGCCTGACCGCCTGCCCGGCCGGCACCCGCCGCGGCCCCGTTCCTAGTAGGGTGCACCTGTATCCACGTCCGGCTATTGGGGAGGTCATCCATGCGTCTGTCACGTGGCGCGTCCGCCACGCTCGCCCTGGGAGTGTCCGTCCTGCTCGCGGTGACCGGATGCGGGGGCGGAAGCGACGACTCCGGCGGGTCGCCGGAGCAGACCGGCGAGCCGGCGCCGTCGACCACCGCACCGGCCGCCCCGGACCGGATCGGCGGAGCCGGCACCGGCTTCTCGATCGAGCTGCCCGACGGTTGGATCGAGCTCAACGTGACCGCGGACGACCTTGTGGCCGATGCGCTGGCCGCCGGGCTGCCCGACGAGCTGGCGGAGACCTTTCCCCAGTTCGCCGGCCAGGTCGCGGACCTGGGCGGCTTCTTCGCTGTGGACGCCCCGTCGACGGACCGGCTCGGCGGGACGTTCGCGGTGAACGTCAACGGCTACTGCGTGACCGGTCCCTCCGTGACCGACCTGGCCACACTGGCGGAGGTCGGCCAGCAGGAGCTGGAGGGCTTCGGCGCCACCGACGTCGCCGGTTCGGAGACGACGATCGGCACCGTCGAGGCGGTGCGGGTGACGTACGTCCTGCCGATGGGTCCGCGGCCGGTCCAGGGTGTGCAGTTCGTGTTCCTCGGCGCGGAGGCACAGCCGTGCTACCTGACGTTCAGCACCACGCTGGAGGACGAGGACCTGGCCAGGTTCGACGCGATCGCCGACACCGTGCAGCTCGGCTGAGGGCGACATCCGGCGGTCCGGGACACGCGACCGCCGCCAGGCCGGCCGCCAGACCCAGCACCACGTTGGCCGTGGCGTGCCGCCACGCGCCGTCCTCCAGCAGGCGCAACGTCTCGTACCCGAACGTGGGGCAAGTCGTTAGCGCACCGCAGAACCCGGTGCCCAGGCCGGCCATCGTGTGGGTACCCGGGTCACCGGTGCTCGCACCGGCGGCGAGCACACCGAGCAGCAGCGAGCCGCGGCGCGGGTCAGTGCCCCAGCGGCGCGGGCGGCTCCGCGTCGGATGGTGGGTACCTGCCGGCCAGGTGCGGGTACTTGACGTCGAACGCCGGGCGTTCGGAGCGGATGCGCGGCAGGCGGTCGAAGTTGCGCAGCGGCGGCGGGCAGCTGGTCGCCCACTCCAGCGAGTTGCCGTACCCCCACGGGTCGTCCACCTCGACCACCCGCCCGGCCCGGTACGACTTCCACACGTTGTACAGGAACGGCAGCACCGAGATGCCGAGGATGAACGCCCCCACCGTGGAGATCATGTTCAGCGTGGTGAACCCGTCCATCGGCAGGTAGTCGGCGTACCGGCGGGGCATGCCCTCGTTGCCCAACCAGTGGTGCACCAGGAAGGTGGTGTGGAACCCGATGAGGGTCAGCCAGAAGTTGACCTTCCCCAGCCGCTCGTCGAGCATCCGGCCGGTCATCTTCGGGAACCAGAAGTAGATGCCGGAGTAGACGGCGAACACGATCGTGCCGAACAGCACGTAGTGGAAGTGGGCCACGACGAAGTAGGTGTCCGTCGTGTGCCAGTCCAGGGGCGGGCTGGCCAGCAGCACCCCGGACAGGCCGCCGAGCAGGAACGTGGCCAGGAACCCGAGGGCGAACAGCATCGGGGTCTCGAAGGTGAGCTGGCCGCGCCACATGGTGCCGATCCAGTTGAAGAACTTGATGCCGGTGGGCACGGCGATGAGGAACGACAGGAAGGCGAAGAACGGCAGCAGCACCA
>DATGOE010000217.1:0-4739 GCA_035306365.1 Natronosporangium sp.
GGGAGGCGAAGACCCCGGACTGGGAGCAGAAGTGGCAGTCCTCCGGGCAGCCGCCGGTCTTGAGCGACACGATGCCCTCGACCTCGACCTCCGGGCCGCACCAGCGCATCCGCACCTCGTGGGCGAGCTGCAGCGCCTCCGCCAGCCGTTCGTCGGGTAGCTTGAGCACCTCCAGCACGTCGGCCTCGGACAGCCCCGTACCACCTTCCAGGACCTGCGTCCGCGCGCGATCGAGGACATCGGGCATGCCCGTACCCTACCGGGGGCCGGTCACCGGGCCGAGTAGCGTACGTGGTCGCCGGGCCCGGCCCCGGTCGCGGCGGGTGCGTGCGCGTCGCCGGGCCCCGCTCAGGTCGCGGGAGGTGCGATGACGGGGTGGTTGTCGGTGCTGGAGCGCGAGGCCGACCAGCGGGCACGCGCGGGCCTGGCCCGCCGGCTCGTACCCAGGCCGCCGGACGACCCGCTGGTCGACCTGGCCGGCAACGACTACCTGGGGCTGTCGCGCCACCCCGAGGTGCGCGCCGCCGCGGCCGACGCGCTGCGCCGGTACGGGCTGGGCGCCACCAGCTCCCGGCTGGTGCGCGGCACCACCGATGTCCACGCCGCCCTCGAGGAGGAGCTCGCCGACTGGCTCGGCACCGGGTCGGCGCTGGTGTTCTCCTCCGGCTACCTGGCCAACCTGGCCGCGGTACGGGCGGTGGCCGGCCCGGACACCGTGCTGGTGTCCGACGCGCACAACCACGCCTCCCTCATCGACGGCTGCCGGCTGGCGCGCGCGAAGGTCGTGGTGACCCCCCACCGGGACGTGGGTGCCGTCACCGCCGCGCTGGCGGACGCGGCCGCCGAGGGCCGGCGCGCGGTGGTGGTGACCGAGTCGGTGTTCTCCGTCGACGGTGACCTGGCGCCGCTGCGGGAGCTGCACGAGGCGGCCCGCCGGCACGGGGCCCTGCTGCTGGTCGACGACGCCCACGCCGTGGGTCTGGTCGGCCCGGAGGGGGCCGGCGGGGTGGCCGCCGCGGGCCTCGCCGGCGAGCCCGACGTGGTGGTCACCGCCACCCTGTCCAAGGCGCTGGGGGCGTCCGGGGGAGTGGTCGCCGGCCCGGTCCAGCTGCGCCGCCACCTGGTCGACACCGGCCGGACGTTCATCTTCGACACCGCGCTGCCGCCGGCGGTGGCCGCCGGCGCCCTGGCCGCGGTCCGGCTCGCCCGCCGGGGGGAGGACCTGCGGGCGCGGCTGCGGGCGCGGGTGCGGGCGACGGTGGCGCGGCTGCGTGCCGCGGGGCTCGAGACCGGCGACCCGGCCGGCGGCGTGCTGTCGGTGACCGCGCCCGACCCGACGACCGCCACCGCCTGGGCGGCGGCCTGCCGCGAGCGCGGGGTGGCGGTCGGCTGCTTCCGGCCGCCGTCCACACCCGACGGGCGCTCCCGGCTGCGGCTGACCGTCAACGCCGGGCTGGACGGCGACGAGTTCGACCGGGCCGTGGGCGTCGTGGTGGCCCTGGCGCGGTCGACGGCAGCGGGCGACCCGGCCGGGTCGGCGCCGGCCGGGCGGCAGGACCGCACCGGCGGGGTCGGGGCCGCGCGCGGCCACCGGACCGGAGGGGTCGGGGCGTGACCGCCGACGGTGTCCGCGGCCTGGTGCTGGTCACCGGCACCGACACCGGCGTCGGCAAGACCGTGGTGACCGCGGCGGTCGCCGCGGCCGCGATCGCCGCCGGCCTGCGGGTGTCAGTGGTGAAGATCGCGCAGACCGGCGCGGCCGACGGGACCCCGCCGGACGTGGACGAGGTGAGCCGGCTGGTGGCGCCGCACGCGGCCACCACCCTGGCGGAGTATCCCGACCCGCTGGCGCCGCTGGTGGCGGCGAGGGAGGCGGGCCTGCCGCCGCTGGAGCTCTACGATGTCGTGGACGAGGTGCGGGCGCAGGCCAAGGAGTACGACCTGGTGCTCATGGAGGGCGCCGGTGGGCTGCTCGTCCCGATGGGGGTACGCCCGTCCGGCCAGTCCTGGACCGTCGCCGACCTGGCGTTGACCGTCGACGCCACCGCGATCGTGGTCGCCCGCGCGGGGCTGGGCACGCTCAACCACACCGCGCTCACCCAGGAGGCGCTGCGGCGGCGCGCCGTCACGTCGTACGTCGTGTTCGGCGCCTGGCCGGCGCGGCCGCGGCAGGTCCACGTCACCAACCTCGCCCAGCTCGCCGGCGACCTGGCCGGCGCGGTCCCGGAGGGGGTCGGCGACGGCGACCCGGGTGTGTTCCGGCGCTCGGCGCCGGGGTGGCTCAGCCCGCGGCTGTACGGCGTGGTCGACGACTGGCGGCACCTGGTCGAGGACGCCGGGTGACGCTCGACGATGGTGGTGCCCGCGCGACCGGGAGCGGTGGGCGCTCGGCGGCCTACCCGCCGGCCGGGGTCTGGAACATCCAGCGGTGGCCCTCCAGGTCCTCGACCCGGTAGCCGCGCCCGTACGGCTTGTCCTCCGGCGGCGAGAGGATCCGCGCGCCGGCCTGCTTCGCCCGCTCGTAGTGGGCGTCCACATCGCGCACGTGCACGAGCACGCCGTTGATGACCCAGGGCACCTGTGACCACGCCGCCGCGGCCGGGCAGTGTTCCCGGTGCCGGCGCGGTGACTCGTACGCGGGCAGGCCACCGGCGATCATGATCAGCCCGTCGCCGGCGACCATCTCGCCGTGGGCCAGCGACCCGTCGTCGCCCAGCCAGCGGGTGCGCTCCACGAACCCGAACGCCTCGGCCAGCCAGTCCATGGCCGCGACCCCGTCCTCGTAGTGGAGCATGGGGATGACTCCCGGCCTTGCGGCCGGATCGTCCTGACGCATCGGTGTCTCCTTCCGCTTGTCGGGGGCGGTGCCGTCGGCGTGACCGGCGAACGCGGCCATGAACCCGCGCCACGCCCGGCGGGACCACTCCCGCAACGCCTCCGGCGGCAGCAGCTCCCAGCCGCGGTGTTCCAGGGTGACCCGGGTGCCCTCCGGTACCGCCTCGAACCGCACCTCGATCTCGGTCAGCGGGTCCTCGGGCAGGTACCGGCTGCGGTAGCTGAGCAGCAGGCGGCTGCCCGGTTCCCAGGCCAGGACCCGCCCCATCTCGTACCCGTCGCCGTCCCGCCAGACCTCCCGCCACCGGCCGCCCACGCCGGGTTCGAGCGTGACGCCGACCGCCCGGTCGGGGTAGTTGAACGAGTGCGGCCCGCGCGGGTACCACACGTCGATGTCGCGGGTGAAGGCTTCCTGGTCGGTACGGCGGTGCATCAGTGCGGTGGTGCGGGGTCGGCCGGGCGCGGTGGTCCGGACCCGGCCGGGTGCGGGGATGCGGGACCGGCACCGTCGGCGATCCGGTCGGCATGGGCGGCGAACGCGTCCAGGTGCTCGCCCCAGAACGCGTGCACCTGGTCGAGCCACGCCTGCAGCGCGACGAACGGCTCCCGGCGCAGCCGGTAGACCCGCAGGCGGGCGTCCGTCTCGACCCCGTCCACGTCGACCACGCGATGCTGGCGGAGCACCCGCAGGTGCCGGCTCAACGCCGCCGGGGTCACGCCGGCCTCGGCGGCGAGCTCCCCCGCCCGCCTGGGCCCGCGGCGCAGTACCTCCACGACGGCCTGACGGGTCGGGTCGGCGAGGGCGGTCAGCAGGTCCGCCACCCGAGCATCCCGTCGTTGAATATCAATCATAGCGTTGACATTCTACGGAAGCATTGGCGATGACCGCAACGACGGACGCACCGGTACGGCGTCATCCGAACTCGCCGAGACCGCGGAAGGGCGCCCCGTCGCGCGGCCGGCGGCGGCATCCGGCCGGCGACCGGCCGACCGCGGTCAGCCGCGCAGGTGCGCGACGCTGTCCGGGTTCGCGGCCAGGAACTCGGCGAAGCTCATCGGCGGATGCCCGGCCACCTCCGCCACCGCGTCGCTGACCAGCTCCAGCTCGCCGGCGGCGATCGCCGCGTACGAGGTCACCCAGCCGGTCACCGCCCAGTGCGGCGCGTCATACCCCGCCCGCGACTCGTACGCCTCCGCCAGGGTCTCCGGCAGGTAGCGGACCGGCCGGCCCGCCGCCTGCCCGATCAGCTCGGCCACGTCGGCCATGGTGAGCAGCTGCGGGCCGGTCACGCCGTACGTGCGGCCGGCGTGCCCGTCGCCGCGCAGGACCGCGACCGCCACGTCCGCGACGTCGTCGCGGGCCACCGGCGCGAACCGCCCGCGCCCCGCCGGGCCGCGGATGACCCCGTCCCGACTGGCGAAGCTCGGCAGGACGTCCTGGTAGAGGCTGTCGCGCAGGAACGTGAACGGGACACCGGTGGTGCGGATGTGCTGCTCGGTGTGGAAGTGGTCACGGGCGAAGGTGAACGTCGCGTCCGGGGCGGCGCCCAGGAACGAGAGGTAGACGATGCGCTCTACGCCGGCGTCCACCGCCGCGTCGACCGTACCGGTGTGCAGCCCGACCCGGTCGGGATGCTCGTGGGCGCTGACCAGGAACAGCGTGTGGACCCCGCGCAGCGCGCGCCGCATCGCCGCCGGGTCGTCGTAACTGGCCCGGGCCACCTCGGCGCCGGCCAGGCGGGGGGCGCGGCCGAGATCCCGGACCAGCAGGCGCTGCCACTGGCCGGCGTCGGCCAGCCGCCGCGCCACCCGGCCACCCACGCCGCCGGTCGCCCCGGTCACCGCGATCAGTCCGTCGGTCATGCAGATCACCCTGCCACGAGGCGGCGGATGGCGGTGGGTCG
>DATGOE010000218.1:0-3780 GCA_035306365.1 Natronosporangium sp.
CCGGTCGATGACCTTGACCCCGACCTCCTCCTCCAGGTTGCGCAGCTGGCCGGGGGACAGCTCCCCGTCGCAGATCACCGTGTCGGCGCCGGCCGCCGCCACCAGGTCGCGCAGCTCGGCGACCTTCCCGCGGCCGATGTACGTGGCCGGGTCCGGCCTGTCGCGTCGCTGGATGAGGCCCTCCAGCACCACCGAACCGGCGGTCTCCGCCAGCGCGGCCAGCTCGACCAGCGAGTTCTGCGCGTCCTCGGCCGTGCCATCGGTCCACACCCCCACCAGGACGACCCGCTCCAGCCGGAGCCGCCGGTACTCGACCTCGGTGACGTCGGTGAGCTCGGTGGACAGGCCGGGTACCCGCCGCAGCGCCTGCCGGTCGGCGAGATCCAGCTCACCGATCGTCTGTGCGGCGAGGCCGCCGCGGCTCCCGTCGGGAAGGTCGATGGTCCAGTTCAGCTTCCGCAAACGGTGTCCCTCTCCCCGGCCCCGCGCGGTCGTCTGCCGACCCGCGGGGCGGAACTGTCGTGAGCCCCTGCGCGATCCTCTCCTCGGCCCCGCCGGTCCGCGCCGCACGACCGCCCCGGCTGAGGCTCACCCGTGCGGACGTCGGCCCGGTCGGCCTGATCAATCGTGACACGGTCAGGCGGTCCACGCAGCCGGGATCTGTCGCGGTGATCCGCCGGGACCCCTCCGGATCCGCCGGAACCCCTCCGGTGGATCCGTCCGGTGATCCCGCATCCTTCGGTGGATCCCCTCACCGATCCCCGGAATCTTCGGTCCTCCGCGGACGCCGCTGACGATCCCGGGATCGACGTCCACGATCCGCGCCGCTCACCGCGCCCGGCCGGGTGGAGGCGCCTCGGCCGAGGGCGTCGAGCATCACCGTCCCGCGCGCCACCAGCACGGCGGGACCGGTGAGCACCGCCCGGCCGTCGGCCAGCGACACGGTCAGCGGACCACCGACGGTCTCGACGGTCACCACGCCGCTGTCCCGGCCGCCCGTGGCCAGGGTCACCGCGGCCACCGCGCACGCCCCCGACCCGCACGAACGGGTCTCCCCGACGCCGCGCTCGTACACGCGCATCCGTACCGTGCCGGGGTCCGGCCCGGGCGAGGTGAGCTCGACGTTGACCCCGTGCGGGAACCGGCCCGGGTCCACCGCCGGTGGGTGGGTCAGGTCCAGGCCGGCGAGGTCGAGACCGGCCGGCAGCGGGCAGACCAGGTGCGGGTTGCCGCAGTCCACCGCGGTTCCGGACAGCTCGAGCCCGTCGAGGCGGGCGGCGGCCGACCCGACCAGCCGGGGCGCGTCCAGCGTGACGCTGACCGCCTCCGGCGTGACACTCGCCGTGACCACACCGCTCCGGGTGGCGATGGCCAGCTCCGGTCGGGCCAGCCCGCTGTCCACCAGGTAGCGGGCGAACACCCGTACCCCGTTGCCGCACATCTCCGCCACCGAGCCGTCGGCGTTGCGGTAGTCCATGAACCACTCCGCGTCACCCTGCGGCGGCAGGCCGGCCGCGTCCACCCGCACGACGCGCAGCAGACCGTCGCCGCCGATCCCGTGCCGGCGGTCGCACAACGCGGCCACCAGGTGCGGAGTGACCTCCCGCTGCCCGTCCGGGTCGGGAACGATCACGAAGTCGTTGCCGGTGCCGTGGCCCTTGGCGAACTCCAGCGCCTCCATCCCGGCCATCATCCCCCGCGGGCGGCCGCCACCACGGACAGGGCCGCCTCCAGCAGGTCGGGGCGCCCCGCGTCCAGCCAGACCAGCCGCGGGTCCCGCCGGAACCACGACCGCTGGCGGCGGACGAACCGGCGGGTGGCGCGCACGGTCTCGGCGAACGCCCCCTCCTCGGTGATCTCGCCGTCGAGGAACTGGAGCACCTGCTGGTAGCCCAGGGCCGCCCGGGCGGTACGGCCCTCGCACAGCCCCCGACCCACCAGCCGTCGGACCTCGTCCACCAGCCCGGCCCGCCACATCTCCGCCACCCGTCGCGCGATCCGCTCGTCCACGTCGTCGCGGTCCAGCGCGATCCGCACCGACCGGTAGTACGGCCGCGGGTCGTCCAGCCGGGCGGGGAACGGGCGGCCGGTCAAGGCCACCACCTCCAGCGCGCGCACGATCCGGCGGGCGTTGCCGGGCAGGATCGCCTCGGCCGCGGCCGGGTCCACCTCCCGCAGCCGCTGGTGCATCCGGTGCGGCCCGACCCGGGCCAGCTCCTCCTCCAGCTCGGCGCGCAGCCGCGGGTCGGTGCCGGGGAACCGGAGGTCGTCGAGCACCGCCCGCACGTACAGCCCGGACCCGCCGACCACCAGCGGCACCCGGCCCCGGGCGAGGATGTCGTCCACGGCGGCCCGGGCCAGCCGCTGGTACTCCGCCACGCTCGCGGTCCGGGTCACCTCCCAGATGTCGAGCACGTGGTGGGGTACGCCCTGGCGCTGCGCCGGCGGCAGCTTGGCGGTGCCGATGTCCATGCCGCGGTACAGCTGCATGGAGTCGGCGTTGACGACCTCCCCGTCCAGCCGGTGGGCCAGCGCCAGGGCGAGCTCGGACTTGCCCGTCGCGGTGGGGCCGACCACCGCCACCACCAGGCCGCTCAACCCGCCGCCCCCTCCGCCACCCAGGTGGCGACCAGGTACCCCACGCCGTACGGCGCGGCGTCGTAGAGCACCCGGCCGGCCCAGCCGCCGCCGCTGGCCCGCACCGCCGCGGCCGCGACCTGCCACGCCGCCCGGCCGGCGACGCCGAGCTCGGCCGACAGCCCCGGGTCGAGCGCGAGCAGGGAGTCGGTGTCCACGTCCGCCAGGGCACGGCTGACGCGCGCGTCGTACCCGGGAGCGCGCGGGTCGTCGTACCCGGGGGCGCGGACACCGCGGCAGATCGACCCGTCCCCGAGCACGAGCAGGCCCAGCCGCCTAGGATCGGCCGCCAGCCGCTCCCCCAGCCGCACACACGCCTGCGGCTCCGCGTCGACGTCGACGGTCACCGGCTCGGCGGACATCCCCGCCCGCCGCAGCAGCCACGTGCCCACCAGCAGGCTCAGCGGCACCGGCCGATCGACGCCGGCGGGCACCTCCACGCCGAACGGGGCGAACCCGGTCCAGGCCCGGTGGTCGTCGCCGCCCACGGCGACCACCGCCTCGGCGGTGGCGAGCGCGCCCACCGCCTCGTCGCAGGCACGCCGCAGGTCGTCCAGCTCGCCGGCGGCGCCGGCGGCCAGTTCCGGGACGAGCAACGGCGGGTGCGGACACACGGCGGCCACCACGATCACGCGCCCACGATAGTTGCCGCCAAAGCAAGGACACCGTATGGTTACGGTCCGTCCTAGGCTCTCGACTTCCCCCCGGGTATACCTGTGAGAATGCCTGGGAAGGGCCGCCCTTCGACGTGTGACAACGGCCGGCGACCCGACGGGCCCGCCGGGACGGCAGGGAGTGGGCAGGATGAGCGACTGGACCAGCTACGGCCGCATTGACGACGACGGCGTCGTGTACGTCAAGACGGCCGCGGGCGAGCGGGCCGTCGGATCGTGGCACGCCGGTTCACCGGAGGAGGGGCTCGCCCACTTCGCCCGCCGGTTCCAGGACCTCGTCACCGAGGTGGACCTGCTGGAGACCCGGTTGCTGGGCGGCGTGGCCGATCCGGCCCAGACCGCCAGCAGCATCCAGCGGCTGCGCGCCAGCCTGCCGGAGGCGCACGTCGTCGGCGACATCGACGGGCTGGCCGCCCGGCTGGACAAGCTCGCCGGGCTGGCCGAGGACAAGGTGCAGGCGGCCAGGGCC
>DATGOE010000219.1:0-9382 GCA_035306365.1 Natronosporangium sp.
GGAGTCGGAGCCTACCGGCACCCCGTCGCGGCGCCCGACGGAACGGGGTCCTCCCCGATCCCTCCGGCGCAGCGGTGCCCCATACGTTTGGGCCATGCCCCCCGCCCCCGCCAGCTCCGACGACGCCACGCTGCTGGAGCACGTCCTGTTCGAGGTCCGCCGGGTCATCGTCGGCCAGGACCGCCTCGTCGAGCGGCTCCTCGTGGCGATGCTGGCCGGGGGCCACGTCCTGCTCGAGGGTCCGCCGGGCGTGGCCAAGACGCTGGCCGCGCAGACGCTGGCGACCGTGATCGGCGGCACGTTCGCCCGCGTCCAGTTCACGCCCGACCTGCTGCCGGCGGACATCACCGGCACGCGGATCTACCGGGCGTCGACCGAGTCGTTCGACGTCGAGCTCGGGCCGGTGTTCGTCAACCTGCTCCTGGCGGACGAGGTCAACCGGGCGCCGGCCAAGGTGCAGTCGGCGCTGCTGGAGGTGATGGCCGAGCGGCAGGTGTCCCTCGGCGGGCGCAGCTACCCGGTGCCCAGCCCGTTCCTCGTCATGGCGACCCAGAACCCCATCGAGCAGGAGGGCGTCTACCTGCTGCCGGAGGCGCAGCGGGACCGGTTCCTCATGAAGATCGTCGTCGGCTACCCGACCGAGATCGAGGAGCGGGAGATCATCTACCGGATGGCGGTGACGCCGCCGGAGCCCCAGCAGGTGCTCGACCCGGACCAGCTGGTACGCCTGCAGGCCCGGGCCGACCGGGTGTTCGTCCACCACGCGCTGGTCGACTACGCCGTACGCCTGGTGCTGGCCACCCGGGACCCGGCCGGCCACGGCCTGCCCGACCTGGCCGGTCTCATCCAGTACGGCGCCAGCCCGCGCGCCTCCCTCGGCCTGGTCCGGGCCGCCCGGGCGCTGGCGACCCTCCGCGGCCGGGACTACGCGCTGCCCGACGACGTCACCGACGTCGCCGCCGACGTGCTCCGGCACCGCTTGCTGCTGTCCTACGAGGCGCTGGCCGACAACGTCGGAGCCGACGAGCTGGTCGACCGCATCGTGGCCACGGTGCCCCCGCCCACCGTGGCGCCGCGCCAGAGCGCGACCGGCCGCTCCGCCGCCCACCCCCCGCCGGCAACCGACGGGACCCCCGCGTTCGGGACCGACGGCGCGCGGGCCGGCACGGCCGATGGGCTGCCGGGACCGGACGGCGTGCCGGCGCCCGGCCCCAACGGCGTGGTCGGCCGGGTCCCGGCGACGGGGACGTGGCGTCCGGACCGGAAGCCGTGAGCGGCGCACCCGAGGTCGTCCTCCGCCGGCTGCAGCTGCTGGTCACACGGCGCCTGGACGGGCTGCTGCACGGCGACCACCTGGGGCTGCTGCCGGGGCCGGGGAGCGAGGCGGGGGAGTCGCGCGAGTACCGGCACGGGGACGACGTGCGGCGGATGGACTGGCCGGTGACCGCCCGCACGACCGTGCCGCACGTCCGCCGTACCGAGGCCGACCGGGAGCTGGAGACCTGGGTGGCGGTGGACGCCTCGGCGAGCCTGGACTTCGGCACCGCCGCCATGCTCAAGCGGGACCTGGCGCTGGCCGCCGCGGCGGCGGTCACCCACCTGACCGTGCGCGGCGGCAACCGGGTCGGCGCGCTGGTCGCCACTGGCGGTGCCCCGCCGAAGGTGGTGCCGGCGCGCCCGGGCCGCCGCGCCGCCCAGGCCCTGCTGCGGGTGGTCGCCAATGCCGAGGTGCGCCCGGGCGAGGTGGACCTCGGTGACCTGGTGGAACGGCTGCACCGGACCGCCCGGCGCCGCGGCCTGGCCGTGGTGGTCTCCGACTTTCTCAGCCCGCCGCCCCGGTGGGAGCGGCCGCTGCGGATGCTCGCCGCCCGGCACGACGTGCTCGCGGTGGAGGTCGTCGACCCCCGCGAGCTGGTGCTGCCGGACGTCGGGGTGCTGGAGGTGACGGACCCGGAGACCGGGGTGGTGCACGAGGTCGACACCGGCGACGCACGCCTGCGCGAGCGGTACGCCGCCGAGGCGGCGCGGCAGCGGGACGAGATCGCCGCCGCGCTGCGGGCGGCGGGCGCCTCCCACCTGCGGCTGCGCACCGACACCGACTGGCTGCGGGAGATCGTGCGGTACTGCGCCACCCGGCGCCGTGCCCGCGGCGCCACCCGACCCGCGGGCACCCGGACCGCCGGCCACGCCACCGACACCGGCGACCACGCGGCCCGCACCGCCGTGCGGGCGGCCGGCACCCCCGGGCACGCGGGCGCGGCGGCGGGGCGGGCCACGGGTACGCCGGGGGCTGGCGCCCCCGGCGCGCACCCCGCGGGGAGGTGGCCGTGATCTCCTTCCTGAGACCCTGGTGGCTGCTGGCGTTGGCGGCGGTCGCCGCGGTGGTGGCCGGCTACCTGTGGCGGCAACGGCGCCGGCGGGTGCACGCGGTGCGGTTCAGCAACACCGACCTGCTGCGCCGGATCGCACCGGCCGGGCTGGGCTGGCGCCGCCACCTGCCGGCGGCCGCGCTCGCCGCGTGCCTGCTGGCTCTGGTCACGGCGATGGCCCGGCCCACCATGGAGCGGCCGGAACCGGTCGAGCGGGCCACCATCATGCTCGCCATCGACGTCTCGCTGTCCATGGAGGCCGACGACGTCACGCCCACCCGGCTGCGGGCCGCGCAGCAGGCCGCCATCGACTTCGTCAACGACCTGCCGCCGGCACACAACCTCGGGGTGGTGTCGTTCGCCGGCACCGCCCGGGTGCTGGTGCCGCCGGGCACCGACCGCCAGGCGGCGGTCCGGGCGATCGAGAGCCTGCAGCTGTCGGAGGCGACCGCCACCGGGGAGGCGGTCTTCACCTGCCTGGAGGCGATCGAGGCGATGCCCACCTACGGCGACGAGGCGCCACCGCCCGCCCGCATCCTGCTGCTCACCGACGGCTACCGCACCTACGGCCGGCCGGTGGAGCAGGCCGGCGAGGCGGCGGCGGAGGCGGGTGTGCCGGTGTACACGGTGGCGTTCGGCACCGACCAGGGGATGGTCGAGATCGGCGGCCGGATGCAGCGGGTGCCGGTGGACCGGGCCGCCATGGCCCGGCTGGCGCAGGAGACCGGCGGCCGCTTCTACGAGGCCGCCAGCACCGAGGAGCTCGCCGCCGTGTACGAGGACATGGGCGGCCGGCTGGCGTACCGGATGGTTCCCAAGGAGGTCACCGGCTGGCTGGTCGGCGGCGCCCTGCTGTTCGGCCTGGCCGGCGCCGGCCTGGGCCTGCGCTTCACGGGCCGCCTGCCCTGACCGGGGGCGCCTCAGGGCGCCTCCCGCCGGCCGACCGCCACCCCGTAAGCTTCCGGGCGGCACTCGTACCACTGCGCCCGGGAAGGGGTCCATGGCTCGCACCGTCCTCGTCACCGGTGGGAACCGCGGCATCGGCCGCGCCATCGCGGAGGCGTTCGTCGCCGCCGGTCACCGGGTGGCGGTGACCCACCGCGGCTCCGGCGGCCCGCCGGGCACGCTGGCGGTCACCTGCGACGTGACCGACCAGGCCGCGGTCGACCGGGCGTTCACCGAGGTGGAGGACCAGCTCGGGCCGGTCGAGGTGCTGGTGGCCAACGCCGGCGTCACCGAGGACACGCTGCTGATGCGGATGAGCGAGGAGCAGTTCACCCGGGTGGTGGACACCAACCTCGCGGGTGCCTGGCGGTGCGCCCGGCGGGCCGCGACCCGGATGGTCCGCGGCCGATGGGGGCGGATGATCTTCATCTCGTCGGTGATCGGCCTCTACGGCGGGGCCGGCCAGGTCAACTACGCCGCCAGCAAGGCGGGCCTGGTCGGCATGGCCCGCTCCATCACCCGCGAGCTGGGCAGCCGTAACGTCACCGCCAACGTCGTGGCCCCCGGGTTCATCGAGACCGCGATGACCGCGTCCCTGTCCGCCGAGCTACGGCAGAAGTACCTGGCGGCGGTGCCGGCCGGCCGGTTCGCCCAGCCGGAGGAGGTCGCCGGGGTGGTGGTCTGGCTGGCGTCGGAGGCGGCCGGCTACATCTCGGGCGCGGTCATCCCGGTCGACGGCGGCCTGGGGATGGGTCACTGAGGAGGGAGAGGGCCGTGGGCATGCTGGCCGGCAAGCGGGTGCTCGTCACCGGAGTCATCACCGAGCAGTCGATCGCGTTCGCGGTGGCGCGGCTGGCGCAGGAGAACGGCGCGCGGGTGGTGCTCACCGGCTACGGCCGCATGTCGCTGGTCGAGCGGATCGCCAAGCGGCTGCCCGAGCCGCCGCCGGTGATCGAGCTCGACGTCACCGAAGAGGAGCACCTGGCGGCACTGGCCGACAACGTGCGCGCCCACGTCGACGGGCTGGACGGAGTGGTCCACGCGATCGCCTACGGGCCGCCCAGCACACTCGGCGGTGGGTTCCTGGAGGCGCCGTGGCCGGACGTCGCCACCGCCCTGCACGTGTCCACCTACTCGTACAAGGCGCTGGCCATGGCCGTGCTGCCGCTGCTGTCGCGGGGCAGCGCACTGGTCGGGCTCACCTTCGACGCCACGGTGGCCTGGCCGGTGTACGATTGGATGGGCGTGGCCAAGGCCGGTCTGGAGTCCACCTCCCGCTACCTGGCCCGCTACCTCGGCCCCCGCGGCATCCGCAGCAACCTGGTCTCCGCCGGCCCGTTGCGCACCATGGCCGCCCGGTCGATCCCCGGGTTCGAGAAGTTCGAGGAGACCTGGCAGCAGCGGGCGCCGCTGGGCTGGGACCTGGCCGACACCGCGCCGGCCGCCCGCGCGTGCGTGGCGCTGCTGTCGGACTGGTTCCCCGCCACCACCGGGGAGATCGTGCACGTCGACGGCGGCTACCACGCGGTCGGCGCCTGAGCCGCCGGCGCCCGGGCCGCCGGCGCCCGGGCCGCCGACGGTGGCCCCGCCCACCCCCGCCGGCGGCCGGTGAGCCGGCCGGGGCGGGTCTGGCACGATGAGCTCGTGGCCTTCGACGCGTTCCTGCTGGTGTCGTTCGGCGGTCCGGAGCGCCCCGCCGACGTGATGCCCTTCCTCCAGAACGTGACCCGCGGCCGCGGCGTGCCGCCGGAGCGGCTGGCCGAGGTGGCCGAGCACTACCACCGGATGGGCGGGGTGTCCCCGATCAACGACCAGTGCCGGGCCCTGCTCGACGCGCTGCGGACCGAGTTCGCCGCCACCGGGATCGACCTGCCGCTGTACTGGGGGAACCGCAACTGGCACCCGTTGCTGGCCGACACGCTGGCGGCCATGCGCGACGACGGTGTCACCCGGGCCGTGGCGTTCGTGACCAGCGCCTACGGCTCGTACTCCTCCTGCCGGCAGTACCTGGAGGACATCGCCACCGCCCGGGCGGCGGTCGGCCCGCGCGCCCCGGTGGTGGTCAAGCTGCGCCACTACCACGACCACCCCGGGTTCATCGCCGCCCACGTGGACGCGGTACGGCAGGCGCGGGCGCGGCTGCCGCGGCTGCCGGAGGGGCGGCTGCGGCTGGTGTTCACCGCCCACTCCATCCCGGTGTCCATGGCCCGGACCGCCGGCCCCGAGGGCGGCCGGTACGAGGCGCAGCTGAACGAGACCGCCGCCCTGGTGGCCGCCGAGGCCGCCCCGGACCTTCCGTGGGACCTCGTGTGGCAGAGCCGGTCCGGTCCGCCACAGGTGCCGTGGCTGGAGCCGGACGTCAACGACCACCTGGAGACGGTGGCCGCCCAGGGCGTCCAGGGTGTCCTCATCAGCCCGATCGGGTTCGCCTCCGACCACCTGGAGGTGCTGTGGGACCTCGACACCGAGGCCGCGGACACCGCCAAGCGTCTCGGGCTGGAGTTCGTCCGGGCCGCGACTCCCGGCGTGCACCCGCGGTTCGTGTCGATGATCCGGCAGCTGGTGCAGGAGCGGATCGCCGCCGAGACCCCCGGCGCCGCCCCGGCCCGCGCGAAACTGGGACGCGTGCCGGTGTGGGACACCTGCCCGGACACCTGCTGCCCGGCGCCGCGCCGGAGCCGCGGGTGACCAACCGGAAACCGGTGGCCAGCTGGCTGACCGACATGGACGGCGTGCTGGTCCGGGAGGGCCGTGCCATCCCCGGCGCACCGGAGTTCGTCGCCCGGCTGCGCGCCTCCGGCAAGCCGTTCCTCGTGCTCACCAACAACTCCATGTACACGCCCCGGGACCTGCGCGCCCGCCTGGCCAGGGCCGGGTTCGACGTGCCCGTCGAGGCGATCTGGACCTCGGCGCTGGCGACCGCCCAGTTCCTCCACGACCAGCGGCCGGGCGGCACCGCCTACGTCATCGGCGAGGCGGGCCTCACCACCGCGCTGCACGAGATAGGCTACGTGCTGACCGACTACGACCCCGACTACGTGGTGCTCGGCGAGACCCGCACCTACAGCTTCGAGGCGGTCACCCGGGCGGTCCGGCTCATCGACGCCGGCGCCCGGTTCATCTGCACCAACCCCGACGCCACCGGCCCGTCGAGCGAGGGCGCGCTGCCGGCGGCCGGGTCGGTCGCCGCGATGATCTCCAAGGCGACCGGGGTGGAGCCGTACTTCGTCGGCAAGCCGAACCCGATGATGATGCGCTCGGCGCTCAACACCATCGCCGCCCACTCGGAGACCACCGCGATGGTGGGCGACCGGATGGACACCGACATCCTGTGCGGCCTGGAGGCCGGGCTGGAGACGATCCTGGTCCTGACCGGGATCAGCAGCCGCGCAGACGCGGAGCGGTACCCGTACCGGCCGAGCCGGATCGTGGAGTCGGTGGCCGACCTGATCGACGAGGTGTGAGCGACCGGACCGGGCGGCGGCCGGCCGGTGGCGGGAGGCCACCGCGGGCGGGCGGGGGCGGCCCGCCGGTGGCTCAGGCGTCGACCGGGGCGTTGCAGGCAGCGACCATGGCCCGGCGGCAGGCGTCCACCAGCGGGCGCAGCGCCTCGTCGCGCTGTCGCGCCTCGTACGAGTTGACCGCCCCGCCCGGGCTGGTGTCGTCGGCCAGCGCGAGCAGCCGGTCGAGCATGCTCGCCCGCGCGTACAGCCGGCGGGCGCGCGGGTTGAACACCGGCGGCAGCTCGCCGGCGTCGTCGTGGTTGCGCAGGGCGGCCAGGGCGCCGGCGAGCTCGGGCCGCCACTGCGCCACGTCCAGGGCGGTCAGCCGGGTGGTGGCCTCGGCCAGGGCGGCCGACAGCTCCGCCTCCGCCTCGGCCGGTGAGGTGCCCGGCTCCGCGCCGGGTGGCTGCGGCGGAAGCGGGTACGTCCACCACACCACGCTGAAGAAGGCGTCACCGGAGCCCGACACGTGGGTACGGACCTCCGGCACCAGCCCGGCGGGGCCGGCGATGACGCCCTCCCCGCAGGCCAGGGCCCGGCCGGTGAACGGCGTGCCCGGGCCGGGCAGGCCGCGCGGGTCACCGGGCACGGGCAGCACCAGCCGCACGTGGTCGGGGTGCAGGCCGGACAGCCCCGCCAGCGCCTCCCGCAGCGGGCGCTCGGATCCCGGACCGGTGGCCTCGCAGACGACGTGGTCCTCGTTGGCCTCGATCTCGTCGGCGACGTCGTCGTACGGGATCAGGCCCGCCCGCCAGGCGCGCACCCACGCGACGAACCTGGCGGACCGCCGCGTGTACTCGCCCGTGACGCGGGTCATGCCCGTAAGAGTACGTGTGACGGGACGGTCACGTGGGGGCGTCACCCGCGCACCGCGCGGTGGGGAACTCCACCCAATGCGGGTGATACCGGATGGTGCGCGGGAGGGCGGTTCGCGCGCGTTGCCCGATCGTGACACGATCGTGGTGTGGTAGCGGCGCTGTTGTGGATCCTGCTGGGCATCGCGTTCGTGGTCGCCGAGGTCTTCACCGCCACGTTCGTGCTGGTCATGCTCGCCGGAGGTGCGTTCGCCGCCGCGGTCGCGGCCGCGGTCGGCGCACCGATACTGGTGCAGGCGATCGTGTTCGCCGGGGTCAGCGCCCTGTCCGTGTGGCTGCTGCGTCCCCTGGTGCGTCGCCGGATGCTCGGCGGTCCCGAGGCGGCATCGGACGCGGTCGGGGCCCTGGAGGGCGCCGCGGGTGAGGTCGTGGAGCAGGTGACGGCGAGCTCCGGACTGGTGAAGGTGGAGGGTGAGCTGTGGAGCGCCCGCTCCTTCGACGCCACCCAGGTGATCGAGCCAGGTGAGCGGATCCGGGTCGTCGAGGTGCGGGGGGCCACCGCGATGGTGTGGCGCGACGAGTTCGGCGACATCTCCCCGGGCGGAGGGCGGCCGCCGACGTGAGGCCGGCGCCGGGGGAGCGCGGCGGACGCGCCGGGCAGACAGACAGGTAACCGGGAGACAGACAGGTACCGGGAGGCGGAAGCATCATGGAAGCGGTTGTGTTCCTCGTCGCGATGACGGTCGCCCTGCTGGCGGTGGTCAGCCTCGGCAAGTCGGTCCGGATCGTGCCGCAGGCGCGCGAGGACGTGGTGGAGCGGTTCGGGAAGTACCGGACCACGCTGAAGGCCGGGTTGCACTTCATCGTCCCGTTCGTCGACCGGATCCGTGCCAAGGTCGACATGCGTGAGCAGGTGGTCAGCTTCCCGCCGCAGTCGGTGATCACGTCGGACAACCTGCTGGTGCAGATCGACACGGTGTTCGGGTTCCGGGTCATCAACGCCCACGACGCGACCTACCAGATCGCCAACTTCATCCAGGCGGTCGAGCAGTTCACGGTCACCACCCTGCGCAACGTCGTCGGGTCGATGGACCTGGAGGCGACCCTGACCAGCCGGGAGCTCATCAACCAGAAGCTGCAGAGCGGCCTGGACGACGTCACCGGGCGGTGGGGGATCAAGGTCACCCGGGTGGAGATCAAGGCGATCGAGCCGCCGTCGAGCATCCGCGACGCGATGGAGAAGCAGATGCGCGCCGAGCGGGACCGGCGGGCGGCCATCCTCCACGCCGAGGGTGTCAAGCAGTCCCAGATCCTCACCGCCGAGGGCGAGAAGCAGGCGGCGGTGCTGCGTGCCGACGGTGAACGGCAGGCCCGCATCCTGCAGGCCGAGGGTCAGGCCAAGGCGATCCGGACCGTGTTCGACGCCATCCACGTCGCCAACCCGGACCCGAAGGTGCTCGCCTACCAGTACCTGCAGGCGTTGCCGCAGATCGCCGCCGGCGACTCCAACAAGGTGTGGGTGATCCCGGTGGAGATCACCCGGGCGCTGGAGGGCATCGGCGGCGCGCTGGGCAACCTCGCCACCGCGCCGAGCGCGGGCAGGCAGGAGCGGATCCAGCCGGACGAGGCGGTCGAGGCGGTGGCCGAGGAGGCCCGCGCCGCGGCCGAACAGGCGTCGCGCGCCGCGCAGGCGGTCAAGGAGGACGTGGACGCGGCCGAGTCGACCATCGGCACGGCGCGGCGGCTGCCC
>DATGOE010000220.1:0-7401 GCA_035306365.1 Natronosporangium sp.
CCTGCCCTCGAACACCCCGCCCTTGATCACCAGGGCCGGGTGCGACCGGCCGAAGTCGCGCAGGCTCTTGGCCGCCTTCACCGGGTCGCCGGTGACGAACGCGAGCGCGGTGGGGCCGGTGAACAGGGAGTCGAGACCGTCGATGCCCGCCTGGTCGGCGGCGCGCATGGCCAGCGTGTTCTTCGTGACCGTGTAGGTCGCGTCCTCGCCCAGCGTGCGACGCAGCTCGCGCAGCTGTGCGACGGTCAGCCCCCGGTACTCGGTCAGGACGGTGGCCGCTGCGGCGCGGAACTGCTCGCTGAGCGTGGCGACGGCCTCGACCTTCTCCTTCCGGACCGGTCGCTGGGCCGGCTTCTCCGCCATGCCCCTCCTCTCGTCGGCGCGCCGGTCGGCCCGGTCACGCCCGACGGGGGAGGCGCGTGCGCAGGGCACGCGGAACCGTCAGGATCCGTCCTCCCTGCGCGGGCCGCCCGCGGAGCGGGACCTTCGGCCACGTCCGGACGCAAGCCGGGCGTGGCGACCGGCGGTCTGTGGGTGACTGGATGTCCCGGCCAGCGTACCGTGTCCCGCCGCCGCCGGACCCGCCGGGTCCGGCGGCGGCGGCGTCCCGGTCGGTCGGGCCGGGTGCGACCGACCGGGTCGGGACAGGCTCAGGCGGCGGCCGCCGACACCTCCCGCAGGTTCTGGGTGACGGTCGGGTCGACCGGGATGCCCGGACCCATGGTGGTCGTGATCGCGATCTTCCGGAGGTAGCGGCCCTTCGCGGTGGCCGGCTTCAGCCGCAGGACCTCGTCGATCGCCGCGGCGTAGTTGTCGAGCAGCTGCTCCTCCGTGAAGGACACCTTGCCGATGATGAGGTGGAGGTTGGCGTGCTTGTCCACCTTGAAGGTGATCTTGCCGCCCTTGATGTCGGTGACCGCCTTGGCCACGTCCATGGTCACCGTGCCGGTCTTCGGGTTGGGCATGAGGCCACGCGGCCCGAGGATCCGCGCGATCCGGCCGATCTTGGCCATCTGGTCCGGGGTGGCGATGGCCGCGTCGAAGTCCAGCCACCCGCCCTGGATCCGCGCGACGAGGTCGTCGGTGCCGACCTCGTCAGCCCCGGCGGCAGCCGCCTCGGCCGCCTTCTCACCGGCCGCGAAGACGATCACGCGTACCGTCTTGCCGGTGCCGTGGGGGAGGTTGACCGTGCCGCGCACCATCTGGTCCGCCTTGCGCGGGTCGACGCCCAGGCGGATCGCCACCTCCACGGTGGCGTCGAACTTCGTCGGGCTGGTCTGCTTCGCGAGCCGGATCGCCTCAGCGGGCGGGTAGAGCCGCTCCCGGTCGACCAGCTCGGCCACCTTGCGGTACTGCTTGCCGCGCTTCATCTGCTTCTCCTCGTGGTGACGTACCGGGTCCTCACGGACCCTCCCACTGCCCGGCCGGTGCCGCCCCGGTGCGACCCGCACCCGCCGGCACCGGCCCGGCCGGTCAGTCAGTGATCGTGATCCCCATGGACCGGGCCGTGCCGGCGATGATCCGTTCCGCCTGGTCCAGGGTGTTGGCGTTGAGGTCGGCCAGCTTCCGTTCGGCGATCTCCCGCACCTGGGCACGCGTGACGGTGCCCACCTTCTCCCGGTGCGGCATCCCGGATCCCTTCTCGACCCCGGCCGCCTTGAGCAGCAGCTTCGCCGCCGGCGGCGTCTTGAGCACGAACGTGAACGTCCGGTCCTCGTAGACGCTGATCTCCGCCGGCACGATGTCGCCGCGCTGCGACTCCGTCTGGGCGTTGTACGCCTTGCAGAACTCCATGATGTTCAGGCCGTGCTGGCCCAGCGCCGGGCCGACCGGCGGCGCCGGGGTCGCCTGTCCGGCGGGCAGCTGCAGCGTGAACGTGGTGACGAGCTTCTTGCGTGGAGGCATGTTCCTGGTCCTGTCCCTGATGGAGTCACCGGCCCGGGCGCCCGCGGTCGCTGGCGCGGGTCGGCCGGACAAGGTTACCGCACCGGCTCAGATCTTCGACACCTGGTTGAAGTTGAGCTCCACGGGGGTCTCCCGGCCGAAGATCGACACCAGCACCTTGAGCTTCTGGGAGTCGGGGTTGATCTCGCTGATCGTGGCGGGCAGGGACGCGAACGCCCCCTCCGTGACCGTCACGGAGTCGCCCACGGCGAGGTCGACGCGCACCTCGGCCGGCTCACGCTTGCGGGCCGCCGGCTCCACGCTCGGTGCCAGCCACTTGACGACCTCGTCGAGGCTCAGCGGCGCCGGCTGGTCGGGGCGGTCGGTGGCGCCGACGAACCCGGTCACACCCGGAGTGTTGCGCACGCAGGAGTACGACTCCGGGGTGAGCTCCATCCGGACGAGGATGTAGCCGGGGAAGACCTTGCTCTGCACCTGCACCCGCTTGCCGTTCTTGATCTCGATCTCGTCGCGGGTCGGCACCTGGACCTCGTAGATGTAGTCCTCCATGTCGAGGGAGGAGATCCGGTTCTCCAGGTTGGTCTTCACCCGGTTCTCGTAGCCGGCGTAGGAGTGCACGACGTACCAGTCACCGGGCAGGTACCGCAGGCGGTTGCGCAGCTCCTCGACCGGGTCGACCTCGGCCTCCTCGGCCTTCTCGGCCTTCTCGCCCTCCTCCGGTCCCTGGTCGCCGGCGGTCCCGCCCGCGGCCGCCGCTCGGGCCGGCGCGGCCCGGTCCTCCTCGCCCACGGGGCCACCGCCGAGCTCGGCACGCGCCGCGGCGACCGCCGCCTCCGCCTGCTCGAGGCGGTCGGCCGCGTCCGCGCCCAGCGCGTCGTGCTCCTGCTCCACCCCGTTGTACTCAGCCACGTCGCTCACTTCCGCCACTGTCAGTTCCCGAGGACGGACTGGACGAGCCAGCTGAACAGCACGTCGTAACCGGCGATGATGGTCATCATGACCGCGATGAACACGATCACGACCACCGCGTAGGTCACCAGCTCCTTGCGGGTCGGCCAGATGACCTTGCGCAGCTCCGCGACGACCTCCCGGACGAACCGCCCGATCCGACCGAACCCGCGCGACGCGGGCCGGGTCGCGACCGCGGTGCCGCCGCCGCGCGGACGGTCCGGCCCGGCGCCGGCGGCCGGCTCGAAGTCGTCTGCGGCGCCTGTGCCCCGCCGGTTGTGTTCGGCCACGTCGTCCTCTTCCTCGCTTCCGGGTCCGGCCTGGCAGGGGTGACAGGACTCGAACCTGCAACCTACGGTTTTGGAGACCGTTGCGCTGCCAATTGCGCCACACCCCTGTGGTGGGGACGGACCGGTCGGGCACGGCCCCACGAGCGACTAGTGTACGGGTACCTGCCGCTCCATCCCAACCCGCGGCCCGCGTGCCGCCCTCCGGACCGGACCGGACACCCTCCGGAACCCCGGCGCACGGCCCCGGCGGGCCTCAGCCGGACGCCTCCGGGGTCACCCGGACGGTGGCTCGGGCCTGGGTGAGCACCCGTTGCCCCCCACAGGTGGCGGTGATCTCCAGCTCGGCGCGGTCACCGTCGACCGACCGGACCACGCCCGCCACCTCCACCTGCGTCCCGGCGTCGTCGTCGGGCACCGGCACCGGGCGGCTGAACCTCACCGAGAAGTCGAGCACCGCGTCGGGCGAGCCGGCCCAGCCGGTCACCGCCCGACCCGCCAGCGCCATCGTGAACATGCCGTGCGCGATCACCCCGGGCAGCCCCACGCTGGTGGCGAACCGCTCGCTCCAGTGGATCGGGTTGAAGTCGCCGGACGCGCCGGCGTACCGGACCAGGTCGGCGCGCGTGACGCGGAAGGTCCGGCCGGGCAGCTCCTGGCCGGGACGCAGGCTCATCCCCGCACCACCAGCTTCGACCAGGCGGTGACGACCGGCTGCCCGTCCGGGGTCGTGACCTCGGTGCGGGTGGTGAGGAACTCGTGGCCGCCGCGCTCGGTGATCTCCTCCACGGTGGTGGTGCAGACCAGCTCGTCACCGGCGACGACCGGGCGGGTGTAGGCGAACCGCTGGTCGCCGTGCACCACCCGGGAGTAGTCCATCCCCAGCGCCGGGTCGTCGATGAGCTGCCGGCTGGCCGCCATGGTCACCACGGTGGGGAACGTGGGCGGCGCGATCACGTCCGGGTAGCCGCGCGCGCGGGCCGCCTCCGGGTCGTGGTACGCCGGGTCGTCGGCGCCGATCGCGGTCGCGAACTCCCGGATCTTCTCCCGGCACACCTGGTACGGGGCGGTGGGCGGGAACTGGCGGCCGACGAAGGAGCGATCGAGGGGCATGCCGGGGTCAGCGCGTCTCGCGGTGATCGGTGTGGCGACCGCAGCGCGGGCAGAACTTCTTGAGCGTGAGCCGGTCCGGGTCGTTGCGGCGGTTCTTCGTGGTGATGTAGTTGCGCTCCTTGCACTCCACGCACGCCATCGTGATCTTCGGCCGGATGTCGGTCGCCTTGGCCACGGTCCCGCGCTCCTTTAGAGGGTGTCCGTCTCGTCGATCATGGTAGCGGTGGCCGGACTCGAACCGGCGACACAACGATTATGAGCCGTTTGCTCTACCAACTGAGCTACACCGCCAGGGCGGGCCCGGTAACCCAGCCAGAGCCCCCTTACGGAATCGAACCGTAGACCTTCTCCTTACCATGGAGACGCTCTGCCGACTGAGCTAAGGGGGCGTGCCCGCCGGGAACCGGCGCGCGCCGAAGCCTAGGGTACACGGCCCGCCGGGCCCCGTGAAAGGTGATCCCCTCCCGCCGGCCGCCGCGCGCCCGTCACGGGTCCTCAGCCGACCGCCCGGAGCCGCCGGAACCCACCGGCGCCGGTCGAGTCCGCCTCGGTCCGGGCGGTGAACCAGGCCTCGAGCCGCTCGTACGGGAGGGGCCGGCTGAACAGGAAGCCCTGACCGATGTGGCAGCCGACCCCCGACAACAGCTCCAGGGTGAGCTCGCTCTCCACCCCCTCGGCCACCACGTCCAGCGCGAAGTGGCGGGCCATGTCCACCACCGCGCGCACGACCGCGAGGTCGCCCGGGTCGGTCGCCATGCCCTGCACGAACGACTTGTCGATCTTGACCTCGGCGATCGGGAGGCGCCGCACCAGAGCCAGGGCGGAGTAGCCCTGGCCGAAGTCGTCGACGGCCAGGCGTACGCCCAGACCGGCCAGCTCGCGCAGGACGGGCAGCTGCCGCGCCTGGTCGCCCGCCATCCCACGCTCGGTGATCTCCACGATCAGCGACTCCGGCGAGACGCCGTGCCGCCCCAGGAGGTCGGCGACCAGTCCGGGGAACTCCGGGTCCACCAGGCTACGGGGTGAGACGTTGACCGCCACCGGGAGCGGATGCCCGGCGTCCGACCAGTGGCGGGCCCGGCGCAGCCCGTCGTCGAGCACCACCTCGGTGAGGCGGTGGATGAGGCCGGTGTGCTCGGCGAGGGTGACGAAGTCGGCCGGCCCCACCGGACCGTGGGCGGGGTGGTCCCAGCGCGCCAGGCACTCGACACCGACCACGCGGCGGTCGGCGATGGCGACCTTGGGCTGGTAGTGGACCTGCACCTGACCGTCGTCGAGCGCGGTGCGCAGGTCGGCGGCGATGCCCAACCGTTGGACCGAGCGGGACTCCAGCGCCTGGCTGAACAGGTGGACGCCGGAGGACACGCCCTTGGCGACCCGCATCGCCACGTCGGCCCGCTGCAGCAGCACCGTCGGGTCCGCGCCGTGGTCCGGGCAGACCGCCACCCCGACCGCGACGTCGACGTCCAGGGTGACCGCCCCCACCTTGGTGCGGCGGCGGAGTTGGCCGCGGAGGCGTACGGCCAGGTCGAGGGCGTCGTCGCCGGAGGACGACCCGAGCGTCACGACGAACTCGTCGCTTCCGGGACGCCCCACCAGGGCCGGGGACGGCGCCACCTCCCGTAGCCGCCTGGCCAGCTCCACCAGCAGCTCGTCACCGGCCTGGCGGCCGAGCAGGTCGTTGACCTGCTGCAGCCCGTTGATGTCCACGAGCAGGACGGCGATCACCTCGTCGGCCGCCCGTGCGGCTATGGACTCCTCCAGCGCCTCCACGATGCGGCGGCGGTTGGGCAGGCCGGTCAGCGCGTCGTGGTAGGCGTCGAACCGCAGGCGGTCCACCAGCCGGGAGTTCTCCACCGCGACCGCGGCGTGGGCGGCGATGGTCTCGAGCAGCCGGGCGTCCTCCGGCCCCCACGCGCTGGTGTCGCCCAACCGGTTGGCCACCTCCAGGCAGCCGATGACGACGGACCCGGCCCGAAGCGGGACGACGATCGCGTCCTTGACGCCGGCGCGACGCAGCTCCCGCCGGTCGGGCTGCTCACCGACCCGCGGGTCGACCGCCACGGTCTTGCCCTCGCGGTAGGCCCGCTGTCGCAGCGCCACCGGGGTGGCGGCGATGTCCAGCAGGGCGTCGTAGCCCTCCTTCGCCGACAACAGCACCTCGGGGTACCGGCCGCGACCGGGGATCCACAGCGTGGCGTACTCCGCCTGCAGCAGGTCCCGCACCCGGCCCAGCAGCACGTCCGGCAGCGTCCCGTCGTGGGGTGCGCTGGTGACCGCCTTCGTCAGCTCGTAGATCTCGTTCAGCGCCCGGCTCTGCTGCAGCGACCGGGCGTAGGAGCGGTAGGCGACGATGAAGAACCCGACCAGGGCCGCCAGCAGCACCACCGACCACGGGCCCTGCTGGAGCAGGACCAGGACGACCAGTCCGATGGTGACGTTGACCGCCTCGACCACCAGGCCGGGATAGGCGCTGCGGGCCATCGCGTCGCTGGACGCGCGCCCCTGGACCAGGGCCACCACGCCGATGACGGCACTGAGCGTCAGCAGCACGTCCGCGGTGACGGCGGCGACGAGGATCAACCAGGTCACCGGGCTGAGCCCGTCCAGCTCTCCCCCGGCCCGCACGATCAGGCTGGCCAGCGCCGCTCCCGCGCCGCTGAGGGCGGTGTTGAACCACAGCTTCACCGACGTCTGGCCCTGGTGCCACCGGACCATCAGCGTGGCCAGCGTGCGGGTGAGGACCAGCAGCAGCGGGGGGAGGTAGAACAGGCCGAGGAGGAGCGGGAACGCGATCATCGAGACGACGAAGCTGTGCCGGCGTACGTCCAACCGGAACGTCGTCAGGCCGGCCACCACGAACAGGACCAGGAACAGTCCTGCCGCAGGGAGGTTCGTAGCGTAGATCGGCCGGCCGATCTGCGCGGCCACAGTGAGCAGCACCGCTGTCAGCGCGAGTGGCAGCGTGATCAGCCACGCGCGGTGGACCGTCTTCAGGTTGACCAGACGCGGCGCGCGCAAGAGCCCTCCTCGACGACCAACCGGCGTCGCCGGTGTCGTCTGACTCTACGCCGTCCTCGTGCTCAGTCCCACTCGAATGACGCCGGCGCCTCGGTCTTCGCGGGAACGGTCTGGACGGCGGTGTCCG
>DATGOE010000221.1:0-11289 GCA_035306365.1 Natronosporangium sp.
CGCGCGGGCACGCTCCCGCGCGGGCGCCACGTCGCCGACAACCGGCTCGACCACCTCCAGGTACGCCTTGAGCTTCGGCTCGGTGCCGGAGGGTCGCACCACCAGCCGGCCCGACCCGGTCCGCAGCACCAGCACGTCCGCCCGGGGCGCCCAGTCCTCCACCGCGGTGACCGGCTCGTCCAGCAGCGAGGCGGGCGGGGCCGCGCGCAGCCGCGCCATCATCGCGGCGGCCTCGTCGAGCCGCTCCACGCGCACGGCCAGCTGGTCGGTGGCGTGCACGCCGAACTCGGCCGCGAGCTCGTCCAGCCGGTCCGGGAGCGCCCGCAGCTCCGCGCGCAGCCCGGCGGCGAGCTCGCACAGCAGCAGCGCGGCGGTGATGCCGTCCTTGTCCCGCACCAGCCACGGCGCCACGCAGTAGCCCATCGCCTCCTCGTAGCCGTACGCCAGGTCCTCCCCGGCGCGGACGATCCACTTGAAACCGGTGAGCGTCTCCGCGTACGGCACGCCGCGGGCGGCGCACATCGCCCGCAACAGCGACGAGGAGACCAGGGTGGTCGCGTACCGGCCCGTGACCCCGCGTCGCATCAGGTGGTCGGCGAGGAGCACGCCCACCTCGTCCCCGTGCAACACCCGCCACCCGTCCGGATACGGCACGGCCGCGGCGCACCGGTCCGCGTCCGGGTCGTGGGCGAGGGCGAGGTCTGCTCCCGCGGCGGCGGCCAGGTCGAGCAGCCGGGACAACGCCTGCGGCTCCTCCGGGTTGGGGAACGTGACGGTGGGGAAGTCCGGGTCGGGCGCGAACTGGTCGGTCACGACCTCGGGGGGAGCGAAACCCGCCCGGTCGAGCGCTTCGACGAACAGCCCCCCGCCCACGCCGTGCAGCGGCGTGTACGCGATGGACAGCTCTCTCGGCGTGTCGCGATCCACGACGGACACGGCCCCATCGAGATAGGACTGGACCTGTTCGTTGCCCAGGAGCGTGCCGGTGTCACCCAGCGGGACCGCCGACAGCGGACCGACGCGGCGGATCTCCTCCTCGACGGCGGCGTCGTCCGGTTCGACGATCTGGGCGCCCGCGCCGAGGGGCCCGCCGGCCGGCTCTCCGAGGTAGACCTTGTAGCCGTTGTCGTGCGCGGGATTGTGGCTGGCCGTCACCATCACCCCGGCCGCCGCGCCCAGGACCCGGACCGCGTGCGCGAGCACCGGGGTGGGTAGTGGTCGCGGGAGCACGAGCGCGGCGCGTCCGGCCCCGGTGGCCACCCGCGCGGTCTCGGCGGCGAACTCGGCCGAGCGGTGCCGGGCGTCGTACCCGATCACCAGCGGCCCGGGCACCTGCCGGGCCTCCAGCCACCGCACCAGCCCCGCCGCGGTACCGCGTACCACCGCGAGGTTCATGCCGTTGGGGCCGGCTCGTAGCCGGCCGCGCAGCCCGGCGGTGCCGAACCGCAGCGGTTCCCGGAACCGGTCGGTGAGGTCGTCGGCGCTGTCGGGCCAGCGGTCGAGCAGGTGCCGCAGCTCCTCCCGGTCGGCCGGGTCGGGATCGTCGGCGATCCACGCCCGCGCCTGCTCGGTCACCGGGTGCGCCATACCTGCCACCATAGTGGCGGGTGTCAGCCGGCGAACCGGAACGACCGCACGAGCTCGTCGAAGATGACCCTGCGCTGCTCGAACTGGCGCTCGGCGACGCTGAGGAAGAACGAGTACGCGACGTCCTCCTCGTCGCGCACCACCGTGACCCACAGGCTGTGGCGGGCCTGGTCGCCCGAGCCGCAGGTGTACTCCAGCAGCGCCGCCGGCTGGCCGGCGACCTCCACCTGGCGCAGGTCGAGGCGCTGGTACGGCTCGGCGCAGCTGGACCGGATGTTCGGCTCGGCGATCTCGATGAACCGCATCGCGTCCGCCCGCGACGGCTCCCGCAGCAGCCGGATCCGCGCACTGTCGTCCTCGGGGTCGGCGAAGTCCACCCGGATCCTGCTGCGGTCGATCTCCCGCCACCCTTCCGGCAGGTTCACGACGATGCCGCGCTCGGCGAACTGCTGCACGGGGATGAGCGGCTGGTCCGTCGGCGGCGCGGAGGTCGGCGGCGGGGTCGCGTCGTCGCCGCCGGCGGCCGGGCCGTCGACCTCCGCGCCGCGGAGGTTCATGGCGACGACCAGGCCGACCACCGTCACCGCGGCGACCGCCGCCACCGCGACCGTCGCCCGCAGCGGCAGCCGCCGCGCCGCCATGGTGACGCGGCCGGCGGCCGTCGACAGCCGCCGTGCCGCGGAGCGGTACGGGTCCCCGGCGCCGCCGGCCGGCGCGGCGTCCGCTGGCCCGCCGTAGCCGTGCGCGGGTGCGCCGTAGCCGTCGTCGGGCGTGCCGTACGCCTCCCCGGCACCCGCGTACGGGTCCGCCACCCGCCGGTACGGATCGGGGACCCGCTCGTACGGGTCGTGGTCCGGTGGCAGCAACGCCCGGCCACCCACGGCGGGTCCGGCCGGTGCCGGCGGTGGTTCCCACCGTGGGGGGAGCACCGCCTGCGGGTCGGTGACGTGCCCCGGCGACCTGCTGGCCAGCGGCCCGGCGAGCAGCTCCCGCAGCCGGGCGCGCGCGGTCGGGGCGTCGAGGCGCCGCTGCGGGTCCTTCTCCAGCAGCCCCAGCAGCACCGGCGTGAGCGGCCCGGCGCGTTCCGCCGGCGCCGGCTCGTCCTCCACCACCGCGTGCATGGTGGAGATGGGGTCCCCGCGGTCGAACGGCGGCCGGCCCTCGACCGCGGTGTAGAGCGTCACGCCCAGCGAGAAGAGGTCGCTCGGCGGGCCGAAGCTCGCGCCCAGGGCCCGTTCCGGGGAGATGAAGTACGGCGAGCCGAGCACCATCCCGGGAGTGGTGAGGTTCACGTCCGACGGCAGCCGGGCGACGCCGAAGTCGGTCAGCACGCACCGCCCGTCCGCGGCGATGAGCACGTTGGCCGGCTTGACGTCCCGGTGCAGCACGCCGGCGGCGTGGGCCATCTCCAGCGCGCCGAGTAGCGCGACGCCGATCCTGGCCACGGCGCGGGGCGACAGCGGCCCTTCGGAGAGGATGATCTCGGCGAGGCTCCGGGCGTCCAGCAGCTCCATGACCACCCACGGCTTGCCGCCGTCGGTGACGATGTCGTACACCTGCACCACCGACGGGTGGGAGATGGCGGCGGCGGCGCGGGCCTCGCGCAGCATCCGCTCGTACATCGCCTCCCGCTCCTGAGGGCTGAGCCCGTCGGGCGGGACGACCTCCTTGACGGCGACCTCCCGGCCGAGCTGGGTGTCGGTGGCGCGCCACACGGCGCCCATGCCGCCGTGGCCGATGGCCGCGCGCAGCTCGTACCTGCCGCCCACGACGGTGCCGGGCGCGGCCGGGCCCGAGCGGAGGGTCGACGGGTCTGTCACGGCTCACCGCCACCGGGGGAGAAAACGTCGGCAACTAACCTAGCCGGTATGGGCGAGGAACAGGTGGCGGGTAGGGCGAGCGAGTCAGGCTTTCCGATCCGGCCGGTCTACACACGCGACGACCTGGCCGACGACCTGGACAGCCGCCTGGGCGTACCCGGAGAGTATCCATACACGCGCGGTGTGTATCCGGGCATGTACACCACCCGGCCGTGGACCATGCGGCAGTACGCCGGGTTCGCGACCGCCGCCGAGTCCAACGCCCGCTACCGCCAGCTGCTGGCCGCCGGCACCACGGGCCTGTCGGTGGCGTTCGACCTGCCCACCCAGATGGGGTACGACTCGGACGCCCCGCTGGCGCACGGCGAGGTCGGCAAGGTCGGGGTGGCCATCGACTCCATCGACGACATGCGGGTGCTGTTCGACGGCATCCCCCTGGACAAGGTGTCGACGTCGATGACGATCAACGCCCCGGCGAGCGTGCTGCTGCTGCTCTACCAGCTGGTGGCCGAGGAGCAGGGGGTCGATGGCGAGCAGCTGCGCGGCACCATCCAGAACGACATCCTCAAGGAGTACATCGCCCGCGGCACCTACATCTTCCCGCCCAAGCCGTCGCTGCGCCTGGTGTCGGACACGTTCGCGTACTGCCGCGCCGAGCTTCCCAAGTGGAACACCATCTCCATCTCCGGCTACCACATGGCGGAGGCGGGCGCCAGCCCGGTCCAGGAGGTGGCCTTCACGCTGGCCAACGGCGCGGAGTACGTGCGGGCGGCGCTGGCGGCGGGCCTGGCGGTGGACGAGGTCGCGCCCCGCCTGTCGTTCTTCTTCGTCGCCCGCACCACGCTGCTGGAGGAGGTGGCCAAGTTCCGCGCGGCGCGGCGGATCTGGGCCCGCATCATGCGGGAGGAGTTCGGGGCCAAGGATCCCCGGTCCTGGATGCTGCGGTTCCACACCCAGACCGCGGGCGTGCAGCTGACCGCCCAGCAGCCGGAGGTGAACCTCATCCGGGTCACGGTGCAGGCGCTGGCGGCCGTCCTGGGCGGCACGCAGTCGCTGCACACCAACGCCTTCGACGAGGCGATCGCGCTGCCGACCGAGAAGGCGGCGCGGCTGGCGGTGCGCACCCAGCAGGTGCTGGCGTACGAGACCGACCTGTGCGCCACCGTCGACCCGTTCGCCGGCTCGTACGCGGTGGAGTCCCTGACCGACGCGGTGGAGTCGCAGGTTCTGGAGCTGATGGAGCGGGTGGGCCGGTTCGGATCGGTGGTGGAGGCGATCGAGGCCGGCTTCCAGAAGCGGGAGATCGAGGCCAACGCGTACCGGATCGCCCAACAGATCGACGCCGGCACGCGGGTCGTGGTCGGGGTCAACCGGTTCACCGACGACGGGGACGAGCCGTACGAGCCGCTGCGCGTGGACCCGGCGATCGAGCGTGAGCAGGCGCGCCGCCTGGCCGAGCTGCGGGCCTCCCGCGACGGCGCCGAGGTGGCCGCGCGCCTGGACGACCTGCGCCGGGCCGCGGCCGGCAGCGACAACGTGCTCTACCCGATGCGGGAGGCGCTGCGCGCCCGGGCCACGGTCGGCGAGGTGTGCGACGCCCTGCGGGAGGTCTGGGGCAGCTACCGGCCCCCTGAGCGGTTCTGACCGCGGCCGCCGGCGACCGGCTCGGGCGTCGGCGTTCCCCCGCCCGGCGTACTTCCCGCCGAACCGCCGCATACTTCCGCGACGTGCGGGAACCTATCGGGCACCGAGCGTGACCACACCCGCCACCAGGGAGTTGGAGGAGGTAGGGGGTACGAGTGACCGCGGCACGACATCCCAGGAACTGGGAGGTTGCCGCGCCCCGATCGGCCAAGAGCCGCGGCTACCAGGGCTTTCGTGACACTACGCAAGCCTGGGACTACAAAGATGAGATTGCGTCGTGTCGTGGTGGTGGGTCTAGGCTGTCCCAGTCTGTGTGTCCACCGGAAGAGATCGGGAAGTGACCGTGACGAGTGCGCTGTCCCTGCCGAGGAGCCAGCCGGCGACCCTGACCGGCGGGCTGTGGCCAGACCTCCCGCACGGCGCCGATCCCTTACCCGGTGACCTCGAGCGGTGGCTGGCCGGCCACGCCTCCGACATGATCACGCTGCGGCGGCACCTCCACGCCCACCCCGAGCTGTCCCATCAGGAGTTCCGGACCGCCGGCCTGGTCGCCAGCGAGCTGACCGCGGCGGGGCTGCGCCCTCGGATGCTTCCGGCGGGCAACGGGGTCATCTGCGACGTCGGCGAGGGTGACCGGGTGGTGGCGCTGCGCGCGGATCTGGACGCGCTGCCGTTGCAGGACGTCAAGGACGTCGAGTACCGCTCCACCGTGCCCGGCGCCACCCACGCGTGCGGGCACGACGTCCACACCACGGTGCTGCTGTGGGCCGGTCGCGCCCTTGCCCGACTGGCCAGGCAGCAGCGACTGCCCGGCCGGGTGCGGCTGCTGTTCCAGCCGGCCGAGGAGTCGATGCCGTCGGGCGCCCCGACGGTCATCGACGCCGGCGGGCTGAAGGACGTCGCCGCCATCTTCAGCCTCCACTGTGCACCCCGGCTGGCAACCGGCGAGGTGGGTGTCAGGTCGGGGCCCTTCACCGCCGCCACCGACAAGGTGGAGGTCACGCTCACCGGACCGGGCGGCCACACCGCCCGGCCGCAGCTGACCGTGGACCTCGTCCACGCCCTGGGGCGGCTGGTGGTGGACGTGCCCGCCCTGCTCGCCCGAAGGGTCGACCCCCGCGCCGCGGTCTCCATGGTGTTCGGGTCCATCCACGCCGGGGAGGCGCCCAACGCGATCCCGGGTGTCGGCACCGTGCGGGGGACCGTGCGGGTGCTCGGCCGGGAGGCGTGGCGCTCCGCGCCCGAGCTGGTCACCGAGCTGATCCAGAGCGTCGTGGCAGGGACCGGCGCGCGGGCCGAGACCACGTACACCCGCGGCGTCCCGCCGGTGGTCAACGACCCGGCGGCGACGGAGGTCATCGCCGCCGCCGCGCGGTCCGCGGTCGGGCGGGACCGGGTCACCGAGGCCGAGCTCAGCATGGGGGGCGAGGACTTCGCGTTCTACCTGGAGCACGCGCCCGGCGCCATGGTGCGGCTCGGAACCCGCATCGAGGGAGCCGAGCCGATGGACATCCACCAGGCCAGCTTCGACGTGGACGAGCGGTGCATCGGCCACGGCGTCCGCCTGATGGTCCACACCGCGCTGCGGGCCCTCACCACCGACCTCTTCTGACGGTCGGGCATGGTGGACCCCGGCCGCCGGTGCCGGGGCCGACGTGCGCGCCGGTGAGCACGTACGGCCGTCCAGGGTTACGGCCCGCCCAGGGTGCCGGCGCCGGGCGCAGCGGCCGGCGTGGAACCGGCGCGCTGAGCGCGGCGGCGGCGCACCCACCAGGTCACCGCGGCCGCCGGCGTGCCGACGACGACCAGCCACGGCAGCAGGATCCCCAGCGCGGTCAGCAGTACCCGCATCGACAGGACGAGCCCGTCCCACCCGGCCCGCAGCCCGGCCATGAACCCCTGTTCGGGCTCCTCCGGTTCCGGGGCGTCCTGGCTGAACAGCATCACCGTGATGGTGGACAGTGCGGTGAGGTCGGCGAGCCGGCGTTGCCGGGCCTCGAGCGAGGCCAGCCGCGACTCCCTGGCGGCCAGCTCCTCCTCCAGCGCCACGATGTCGGAGATGGAGCGTGCCCGCTCCATCAGCTCGCGGGTGCGCGTCACGCTGGCCCGGGCGGTGGCGATGCGGGACTCCAGGTCGATCACCTCCTCGGTGACGTCCTCGGTCCGGATCAGCCGCGACTCCTCCTCACCCAGGGCACCGAGCTGGTCCACCGCGGTGGTGAAGTTCTCCGAGGGGATGCGCAGCACCATCGTGGCGACCGCGTCGTCCGCCTCCATCGAGCGCTCGTCCCCGCTCACGAACCCGCCGTACCGGGTGGCCAACGCGGCCGCCTGGCCGGCCGCCCGGGCCACGTCCTCCACCCGTACGGAGATGTCGCCGGTGTAGATGAGCGACCGGTCGTCGACGAGCACCCCGGCGGCCTCGCCACCGGTCTCGCCCGACCCGTCGCGGTCCGTTCCGGACCCACCGCCCTCCTCCGTCGGCGCGCCGAACGGCATGTCGTCAATGCTGAACCCGGCGTCGTCGCCGTCGCCGCCGGCCCCCAGCGGGTCGGCGGCGCAGCCGGCCGCGGCGAGCACCGCCAGCAGCCCGACCGCAACCGTCCACGATGGAATTGCCCTCATGGCGTCCTCCTGTGCCGGCGCCGTCCCATCGGCGGAGTGCCGGTGGGACGCGCGGCGACACCGGCGACGCTACGGGCGCGTTGTCACGGGACCGGCACGATACCGTCGCATCGGATCACAAGTGTGCGACGGTTGCGTACACGCCGGTCCCGCGTGACGGATCATTGCGGCGGGGTGTCGAGGGTGAGGTGGCGGACCTGGATGCGCCACACTCCGTCCTTCTCGAGCTTCACGGTGTCGCGGTAGATGCCCGAGCTGACGACCTCCGGCGCCCCGTGCGGGTCGGCGACGACGACCAGGGTCAGGTACGAGGTCACGTGTGCGGTACGGCGGTCCACGCGCTCGACGATGGAGTTGGTCATGACGTGGCGACGGACGTCGTTCTGGCTGGCGAGCGCGCCTTCGAACAACGCCATCACCTCGTCGATGCCGTGCCACTCGGCGTGGAAGTCGGTGGCGTCGTAGATGAAGGAGGCGTCGTCGGTGAAGCAGTCCTCCATCATCGCCAGCCGGGTCTCCATGTCGAGCGTGTGGTCGTCGTAGGCGAGCGCCCACCGGTTGAGCGTCCGTAGGACATCCTCCTCATCGAACGCACCCACGCCCTGACTGTGGCCTGGAGGGCTGCCGGTGGGGGCCGCGACCGCGGCGGTGGTGCCGCCCATGGCGAGGACCAGCGCGAGCAGCGCGAACAGGAGTGGACGGGAGCGTACCATGAAACCTCCATATGATGAGTATGGTTATACGGATAATAGGCGTGGGGCGGCCGCACGTCGAGAGACCGGACGAACTGGATCGACACCCGTGCCTCCATCCGGGGCGGACCGGCCGTTGAGGGACCGGTCCTTCGGAGGGTCCGTCAGGACCGGCCCTTCGGGGGCACGGGCGCGGCGGGCGGGCACGCCGCACGGGCCTGAGGCAGACTTGCACGGGACCGGCACTGGCCACGGGAGGTCACAGATGCGGCTGACCAAGTACACACACGCCTGCGTCCGGGTGGAACGCGACGGCGCCGTCCTGGTCGTCGATCCCGGGTCCTTCAGCGAGGCGCACGCCCTTGACGGAGTCGACGCCGTCCTCATCACCCACGAGCACCCCGACCACCTGGACGTGGACAAGCTCGTCGACGCCGCGTCGCGGCGGCCGGGGCTGACGATCCACGCGCACGCCGACGTCGTCGCGAAGCTCGGCGACCTGGCGGCGGTGGCGCGACCGGTGACCGCCGGGGAGTCGTTCGAGGCCGCCGGGTTCCGGATACGGGCGTGCGGCGGCGCCCACGCCGTCATCCACCCGGAGATCCCGCGCATCCCCAATCTCGGCTACCTGATCGAGGAGCGCGTCTACCACCCGGGCGACTCGGTCGACCCCGCGGACCTCCCGGAGGGGGTCGCGGTGGAGACGCTGTTCCTGCCGGTCAACGCGCCCTGGTTGAAGCTGTCGGAGTCGGTGCAGTTCGTCCGCGCGGTCGCGCCGGGGCGCGCGTACGCACTGCACGACCACCTGCTCTCGCCGGCCGGCGTGGCGGTCTACGGGGCCAACCTGGCGCGGCTCGCGGGCTGCGACTACACCCGGCTGGATCCCGGCACCACCGTGTCCTGAGCCGCCGACGGGCGGTCGGACGACCGCCGGTCGGAGGTCCGGCGGTCAGGCGGTCAGATCTCGGGCGAGGCGGTGCGGCTGGGGCGGCAGCGCAGCTCTGCGACGTAGTCGGCCGGCGCGCCCGCCGCCTCGGCGGCCCGTGCGATCTCCGACAGGTACCAGGCGGTCGGCAGCCCGCCCTCGTACCCGTCGAGCACGTACACCCAGGCGGTGACCCCGCCGTCCAGCGTCGCCACCCGTACCGTCAGCTTGCGGTAGATCCCCGCCACCGCGCCCTCGACCTGGTCCAGCTCGGCCAGGTCCACCGGGTGGACGTCGTAGAGCGCGACGAACACCCGGTCTCCGGGCGACTCCACGACGGTGGCGACCGCCCCCTCCCAGCCCAGGACCCCGTCCCCGCCGAAGGTGAGGCGCCAGCCCTCCAGCCAGCCGGTTCCGATCATCGGCGAGTGCGGGCAGTAGGCTCGCATTCGGGCCGGGTCAAGGTTGGAACCGTAGGCTGCGTAGGGACGCACGGCGACGACCATAGCGGCTGCGGCGACGGGGGAACAGACGGGAGCGGCGTGTCATGAAGCGGGTCGTGATCATCGGCGGGGGACCGGCGGGCTACGAGGCGGCGCTCGTCGCCGCACAGCTCGACGCCGAGGTGACCCTCATCGAGGCGGAGGGCGCCGGCGGCGCCTGCGTGCTGCACGACTGCGTCCCGTCCAAGACGTTCATCGCCAGCGCCAACCTCATGACCGCCTACCGCGACACCGAACAGTTCGGGGTGCACTCCGGCGGTCGGGAGGCGATCACCGTGCACGCGCCGGAGGTCCACGCCCGGGTCCGCCGCCTGGCCGCCGCGCAGTCGCACGACATCCACACCAAGCTCGTCAAGGCGGGGGTACGGGTCGTGCCCGGCCGGGGCCGCCTGGGCACCCCCGGTCCCCGCCACGCCCACCCCGTGATCGTCACCCCGCACGAGGGGAGCGAGGAGACGATCGAGGCGGACGTGGTCCTGCTCGCCACCGGGGCGACCCCGCGCGTGCTGCCCGACGCGGTACCCGACGGCGAGCGCGTCCTGACCTGGCGGCAGGTGTACGACCTGGACCGGCTGCCCGAGCACCTGGTGGTGGTGGGGTCCGGGGTCACCGGGGCCGAGTTCGCCTCCGCGTACGAGGCGATGGGCGTACCGGTGACGCTGGTCTCCAGCCGGGAGCGGGTCATGCCGCACGAGGACCCGGACGCGGCCAGGGTGATAGAGGGCGTCTTCCGCGAGCGGGGGATGACGGTGCTCGGCCGCTCGCGGGCGGCGGCGGTGCGGCGGCACGGGGACGGCGTGGTTGTGGAGCTGACCGACGGGCGGCGGGTGGAGGGCAGCCACGCCCTCATGGCGGTCGGCTCGCTGCCCAACACCGGCGGCCTCGGACTGGCCGGCTACGGCATCGAGGTGGCCGGCAGTGGACACATCACTGTGGACCGGGTGTCCCGGACCAACGTGCCGGGCGTCTACGCTGCCGGGGACTGCACCGGCGTGTGGCAGCTCGCCAGCGTGGCGGCGATGCAGGGCCGGATCGCGATGTGGCACGCGTTGGGCGAGGCGGTGGCGCCGCTGCGGCCCTGGACCGTGGCCGCCAACGTGTTCACCGACCCGGAGCTCGCCTCGGTCGGGGCCACCCAGCAGGACGTCGACTCCGGCCGGGTGCCGGCCCGGGAGGTGATGCTGCCGCTGGCCGGGAACCCGCGGGCCAAGATGGCCGGACTGACCGACGGGTTCGTGAAGCTGTTCGCCCGACCCGCCTCCGGGCAGGTGGTCGGCGGGGTGGTGGTGGCACCGAGAGCCAGTGAGCTGATCCTGCCGATCTCGCTGGCGGTCACCAACCAGCTCACCGTCGACCAGGTCGCCCAGACCATCAGCATCTACCCGTCGCTGTCCGGCTCCATCACCGAGGCGGCCCGCCAGCTCATGCGCTACACCCCGCAGCTGTGACCCCGGCGGGTCGGCGGCCCGGAAAGTGCCTGGTGCCGGGCGCGG
>DATGOE010000222.1:0-3722 GCA_035306365.1 Natronosporangium sp.
CCTGGAGACGTTGCAGCGTCGCGCCATGGAGCGGGCAGCGGCCCGGGCGGGCGGTCTGGACCGGCTGCAGGGCCACGTGGTCTGTGAGGGTCTGGTGCGGATCTTCAAGACCGAGGGCGTGGAGGTGGTCGCCCTGCAGGGCCTGGACCTGGTGGTGGACCGGGGTGAGATGGTGGCGATCGTCGGGGCCTCCGGCTCCGGCAAGTCCACGCTGCTGAACATCCTGTCCGGTCTGGACGAGCCGACGGCTGGCACGGCCCGGGTGGCCGGCCACGACCTGCTGGGCATGTCGCCGCGGCAACGCTTGCGGTACCGCCGTTACACGGTGGGGTTCGTGTGGCAGCAGACCTCCCGCAACCTGCTGCCCTACCTGACCGCGGCGGAGAACGTGGCGCTGCCGATGCGGCTGGCGCACGGGCGGCGCGGTCGGGCGGCGCGGCGGCGGGCGTTGGAGCTGTTGGAGATGGTCGGGGTCGGTCACTGCGCGAACCGGCGGCCGGCGCAGATGAGCGGCGGGGAGCAGCAGCGGACGGCGGTGGCGGTGGCGGTGGCCAACGACCCGGAGGTGCTGCTGGCCGACGAGCCGACCGGTGAGCTGGACGAGGCCACGGCGGCCCAGGTGTTCGGGGCCATGCAGACCATCAACGCGGAGCTGGGCGTGACCGTCCTGGTGGTCACCCACGACCCCGGGGTGTCGGAGCGGGTGGCGCGCACGGTGGCGATCCGGGATGGTCGGACGGCCTCGGAGGTGCGCCGGTCCACCCGGGTGGGTGCCGACGGGCGGGAGGTGCAGGTGGCGCAGGAGTACGCGCTGCTGGACCGGGCGGGTCGGATGCAGCTGCCGCGGCCGTACGTGGAGGCGCTGGAGCTGCGGGACCGGGTACGGCTGGACCTGGAGCCGGACCACATCCAGGTCCGGCCGGGGCACAAGGACGGGGAGGTCGGCCGTGGCTGAGCACGACGGCGGTCGGGGTACGGCCGTGGCCGAGCGGGACGGCGCCCGGGGCGCGGCCGAGGTGGTGCGGGTGCAGCGGGTCTCCCGCCAGTACGGGAGGGGCCGCACCGCGGTGCACGCCTTGCGGGACGTGTCGCTGGTGGCGTACGCCGGTGAGCTGCTGGCGGTGCGCGGACGCTCGGGTGCGGGCAAGACGACCCTGCTGAACATCATCGGTGGCCTGGACCGGCCGACGTCGGGACGGGTGTGGGTGGACGGTCACGAGGTGACCGCCGCGTCGGAGCGGGAGCTGCTGGCGCTGCGGCGACACACCATCGGCTTCGTGTTCCAGTCGTTCGGGCTGGTGCCGATCCTGTCGGCGGCCGAGAACGTCGGCGTGCCCATGCGCCTGGCGAAGATGAAGGCGTCGCAGCGCGAGGAGCGGGTGCGGATGCTGCTGGAGCTGGTGGGCCTGGGTGGGCACGCCAACCAGCGTCCGTACGAGCTGTCCGGCGGCCAGCAGCAGCGGGTGGCGGTGGCCCGGGCACTGGCCAACGAGCCGCGGCTGCTCATCGCCGACGAGCCGACCGGGCAGCTGGACTCCGAGACCGGCCGGTCGATCATGGACCTGCTGCGCGCGCTGGTGCGCTCGCGCGGGGTCACGGTGCTGGTGGCCACGCACGACCCCGCGCTGCTCGACCTGGCCGACCGGGTGCTGACGCTGCGCGACGGGCGGCTGGTCGACCGGGACGCACCGGTGGCGGCGGCCGGCCGGGCATCCGGATGGTGAGGCGTGCGGCTGGTCGGTCCCAGGGCGGCGTCGGCGGCGCCCCTGCTGCTCGCCGCCGCCGCGGCGGCGCTGGTCACCACCGTGTCGCTGACCGCGTTCGTCCTGTACGCGTACCTGCTGCCCCAGGCGGGGGTGCGGCAGGCGGTCGCGGACGCGCCGCCGCTGGAGCGCTCGGTCCTGTTGATCTCCGGATCGGGCAGCAGCGGCGAGGACTTCACCGCCCGCGACCGGGCGGCGCGGGAGCTGTTCGCCGACGACCTGGCCGGGGTGCCGCTGACGGTGTACGGCGGCGGCGCCGGCATCAGCCAGCGACTGCCCGACGACCTGCCCGGAGTGGACGCCGGCCCGGAAGGGGCGTACGCACTGGTCGGCTTCCTGGAAGGGCTGGAGGAGCACGCCGAGCTGGTGACCGGAGCGTGGCCGCAGGCCGTCGACGAGGACGAGCCCGCGCAGGTCGCCCTGCCGCGGGAGGTGGCCGAGGACCTGGGCCTGTCGGTCGGGGAACGGGTGGAGATCGTCGACGAGGTCCGTGACCTGGACCGGCCGGTGGTGGTGACCGGCGTGTGGGAGGCGCGGAACCCCTCGCAGGCGTACTGGGCGCTGCTGGGTGGGATCTCGACGGGTACCGGGCAGGTGTGGGGCCCGTTCGTCGTCCACCCCGACGAATACCTGGCCCGCTACCAGCGGTTGGGCACCCTGGAGTGGGTCGCCGTGGCCGACCCGGCGGACCTAGCCCGCGCCGGCATGCCGCAGGTCGCCGCGGCCGTGGCCGACCTGCAGGACCGGCTGCAACGCCAGCGCGACCAGCCGGACTCCCCGCTCGACGACGCCACCCGGGTGCGTACCGGCCTGGACGGTCTGGCCGAACGGCTCACCGTCGCGACGGTGGTCAACCGGTCCGGGCTGGTGCTGCCGGCGGCCCTGTTGGGCGTGATCGCGGCGTACGGCCTGGTCCTGGTGGCCCGGTTGCTGGCCGCACACCGGCGGGGTGAGAACGCGCTGCTGCGGGCCAGAGGGGCCAGCCGGCGGCAACTGGTGCGGTTGGCGGCGTCGGAGGCGGTGCTGGCGTTGGGGCCGGCGGCGCTGGCGGGTGCGCCGGCCGGCACGTGGCTGGTGCGGGTGGCCGACGCGAACGCCGGTGGGCGCAGCCTGGGCCTGGCCGCCGACCTTGCGCCGTACGGCTGGGCGGGCCCGCCGTTGGCGTGGCTGGTGGCCGTGGTGGCAGCGGCCGGGTGTGCGGTGGCGTTGGCGACCCCGGCGGCCGGGCGGGGTCGCACGTGGGTGGCTGAGCAGCAGGAGCGGTCGCGACCGGGTCGCGCGGCCGTGGTGCAGCGGGCGGGTGTGGACGTCGCTCTGGTGGTGGTGGCCGGGTTGGCGTGGTGGCAGTTGCGGCAGTACGGGCAGGCCGTGACGCCCCGCAGCCTGGGCGGGCTGGGAGTGGACCCGTTGCTGGTGGCCGCGCCGGTGCTGGCGGTGCTGGCGGCCACCGCGGTGGCGCTGCGCCTGCTGCCGTTGGCGACCCGGTTGGGGGTGCGGCTGGCCGGGCGGCGGGACGCGTTCTCGGGTCTGTTGGGGATGTGGCAGGCCGACCGTCGCCCGCACGCCGGTCCGGTGCTGTTGCTCGTGCTGGCCGTGGCCACCTCGGTGCTGGCGCCGACGGTGGCCGCCACCTGGCAGCAGTCCCAGAAGGACCAGGCCGCGCACGCGGTCGGGGCTGACCTGCGGCTGGAAGGCAACGACCCGCGGCTGGACCCGCAGGTGCGCCAGCTGGCCGACATGCCGCAGGTGGACGGGCTGGCCGCCGTCCACCGCACCGTCACCGCGCTCCCCGACGGGCGCCGGGTGCCGGTCCTGGCCATCGACAGCGACCGGGCGGCGCAGGTGGTGCGGCTGCGGCAGGACCTGGCACCGGACGGCGCGGCGGCGCTGTTCGGGGTGCTGCACGAGGGCCGTCCGCAGGTGGCGGGCATCCCCCTGCCGGAGGACGCCCGCCGGCTG